>NZ_JAUJWZ010000030.1:0-56765 GCF_031931925.1 Pseudomonas sp. rhizo66 | reverse complement strand
GAGGGATGGCCGTAAGGGCGAAACCCTAAGTGGCCGTTACCGCAGGAATGGATGTGCATACAGATCGAAAAATGTGTCGCGTTCAAGATCTACCCCCTCACCCCAGCCCTCTCCCCCAAGGGGGCGAGGGGGAAAGGGAGCCGATCTTCATCTGGTTCAGAATTTTGGTACACCCTTGAGAAACTCGGATACTTTCTGCGCAGCGCCGGCCAAATGCTGCTCATGGGTAAACCCGGAAACCTTCAACGGCTTCAAATCATGATCCCCTGCCACCAGCCACGCCACCTCAATACTCGGTGACAAGCTGTAAGCCTCAACCGACCCACGATTGCCCAGCGCATCCCGCTCCCCCTGCACAATCAAAGTCCGCGCCTGCAAAGAAGCCAAATGCTCAACCCGCGGCTTCTCCGGCTTCCCCACCGCATAAAACGGATAACCCAAGCACACCAACGCATCAGCCCCCAACTCATCAGCCAGCAGACTCGCCATCCGCCCGCCCATCGACTTCCCGCCAATGGCCAAAACCCCAGTGACATGACGCCGCACCTCGGCATAAACCTCACGCCAACATTCCTGCAATTTCCCCGCAGGATTCGGCGGACGCTTCACCCCATCCACCCGCCGCTGCGCCATATAAGGAAACTCAAACCGCAACACATTCACCCCAAGCCCGGCAAGGCGCCCAGCCATATCAGTCATCCACTCGCTATCCATCGGCGCACCAGCACCGTGGGCGAGGATCAACGTCGCGGAAGCGTCACCACTGGCGGCGTCCCAAAGCCATCCATGATCGAGCACACACTGCGCCCATTGATCCCCGTCAATACTGGCCTTGTGCTGTTTGTCCATGCTTGCCTCGCTTTTAGTCTGCCTATAACTCCAGACGAAGGATTCGCGGCGTTCTCGCGCGCGCTCACTTCGGCTGAACCGTGGATGGGGAACCATGAACACTTCTATCAGTACCGCCTACAACTACAAGGTGGTCCGCCAATTCGCCATTATGACGGTGGTGTGGGGCATCGTCGGCATGGGCCTCGGGGTTTTTCTCGCGGCTCAATTGGTCTGGCCCGAACTCAACTTCAATTTGCCCTGGACCAGTTTCGGCCGTCTGCGCCCGCTGCACACCAACGCGGTGATCTTCGCGTTTGGTGGCTGTGCGCTGTTCGCCAGTTCGTTCTACTCGGTGCAACGCACCTGCCAGACTCAGCTGTTTGCGCCGAAAATCGCCGCATTCTGCTTCTGGGGCTGGCAACTGGTGATCCTGTTGGCGGCGATCAGCCTGCCACTGGGTTACACCAGTTCCAAGGAATACGCCGAACTGGAATGGCCGATCGACATCCTGATCACCATCGTCTGGGTCGCCTACGCCATCGTGTTCTTCGGCACGATCATGCAGCGCAAGACCAAGCACATTTATGTGGGCAACTGGTTCTTCGGCGCGTTCATCATCACCGTGGCGATTCTGCACATCGTCAACAACCTTGAGTTGCCGGTGAGTTTCACCAAGTCCTACTCGGTATATGCCGGTGCAACCGACGCGATGGTGCAATGGTGGTACGGCCACAACGCCGTAGGCTTTTTCCTCACCGCCGGTTTCCTCGGGATGATGTACTACTTCGTGCCGAAACAGGCCGAGCGTCCGGTGTATTCGTATCGCCTGTCGATCGTGCACTTCTGGGCCTTGATCACCCTGTACATCTGGGCCGGCCCGCACCACTTGCACTACACCGCGCTACCGGACTGGGCGCAGTCGCTGGGCATGGTGATGTCGCTGATTCTGCTGGCACCGAGCTGGGGCGGCATGATCAACGGCATGATGACCCTCTCGGGCGCGTGGCATAAGTTGCGCAGCGACCCGATCCTGCGCTTCCTCGTGGTCTCGCTGGCGTTCTACGGCATGTCGACCTTCGAAGGTCCGATGATGGCGATCAAGACCGTCAACGCCCTCTCCCACTACACCGACTGGACCATCGGCCACGTACACGCCGGCGCTCTGGGCTGGGTGGCGATGATTTCCATCGGCGCGCTGTACCACATGATCCCGAAAGTCTTCGGCAAAGAGCAGATGCACAGCGTCGGCTTGATCAACGCGCACTTCTGGCTCGCCACCATCGGCACCGTGCTCTACATCGCCTCGATGTGGGTCAACGGCATCGCCCAGGGCCTGATGTGGCGCGCGGTCAACGAGGACGGCACGCTGACCTACTCCTTCGTCGAAACCCTGGTGGCCAGCCACCCAGGCTTCGTCGTGCGGCTGGTGGGTGGGGCGATCTTCCTCAGCGGCATGTTCCTGATGGCTTACAACACCTGGCGCACCGTGCGGGCCTCGCAGCCTGCTGACGTCGTTGCTGCCGCGCAGATGGCCTGAGGAGTCCGCCATGAAACACGAAACGATTGAAAAGAACGTCGGCCTGTTGATGTTGCTCATGGTGTTCGCCGTGAGCATCGGCGGCCTGACCCAGATCGTCCCGCTGTTCTTCCAGGACGTCACCAACAAACCGGTGGAAGGCATGAAGCCCTACACCGCGCTGCAACTGGAAGGCCGCGACATCTACATCCGCGAAGGCTGCGTCGGCTGCCACTCGCAGATGATCCGGCCGTTCCGCGCCGAAACCGAGCGCTACGGGCACTACTCGGTGGCCGGTGAAAGCGTCTGGGATCACCCGTTCCTGTGGGGTTCGAAGCGTACCGGTCCGGACCTCGCCCGGGTTGGCGCGCGCTACTCGGATGACTGGCACCGCGCGCATTTGTACAACCCGCGCAACGTCGTACCGGAATCGAAAATGCCGGCCTACCCGTGGCTGGTCACACAAGCGGTCGACAGCAGCCACACCGAAACCAAGCTCAAGACCATGCGCACCCTCGGCGTGCCGTACACCGACGACGACATCAGCGGCGCGGTGGCCAGCCTCAAGGGCAAGACCGAAATGGACGCCCTCGTCTCCTACCTGCAAGTGCTCGGCACTGCGATCAAGAGCAAGAGGTGAGCCATGGTCATTGAAATGAGCACAGGCCTGATACGTGGCCTCGGTACGGTCGTGGTGTTCGTCGCCTTCGTCGGTTTAACGCTTTGGGTGTTCAACCGCAAGCGCACCCCGGAGTTTGCCGAAGCGCGTCTGCTGCCGTTCGCCGATGAACCGCAACCCGACACTACCCAAGCACCTGAAACAAGGAGTACCCGGCCATGACCACCTTCTGGAGTACGTGGATCTGCGTACTGACCATCGGCAGCCTGATCGGCCTGACGTGGCTGCTGATCGGCACCCGCCGGGGCGAAACCAAGGGCAGCGTCGACCAGACCATGGGCCACAGCTTCGATGGCATCGAGGAGTACGACAACCCGCTGCCGCAGTGGTGGTTCATGCTGTTCGCCGGCACGCTGGTGTTCTCTGTGGGCTATCTGATCCTCTATCCGGGCCTGGGCAACTGGAAAGGCATCCTGCCGGGTTACGAGGATGGCTGGACCGGCGTCCACGAGTGGGAAAAGGAAATGAACAAGGCCGACGCCAGGTTCGGGCCGATCTTCGCCAAATTTGCCGCGATGCCGGTGGAAGAAGTGGCGAAGGATCCGCAGGCGCTGAAAATGGGTGGTCGGCTGTTCGCTTCCAACTGCTCGGTGTGCCACGGCTCCGACGCCAAAGGCGCGTTCGGTTTCCCTAACCTCGCCGACAGCAACTGGCGCTGGGGTGGCGACGCCGACACCATCAAGACCACCATCATGGGTGGCCGGATGGCGGCAATGCCGGCCTGGGGCGAAGTGCTCGGTGAGGCGGGAGTGAAGAACGTTGCCGCTTACGTGCGCCACGAACTGGCCGGCCTGCCATTGCCGGCGGACAGCAAAGCTGATCTGCAAGCCGGACAGCAGGCGTTCAGCACCACTTGCGTAGCCTGTCATGGGGCAACCGGCCAAGGCACTGAAGCCATGGGTGCGCCGAATCTGACGCACCCGGCCGGGTTTATCTATGGCACCAGCCTGACCCAACTCGAGCAGACCATTCGCCATGGCCGCCAGGGTCACATGCCGGCGCAGAACGAATTGCTGGGCAACGATAAAGTGCAACTTCTGGCCGCCTATGTGTACAGCTTATCGCACGGATTGAATACAGAAAAACTGATTACTGAAGACAAAAAATAGTAAGCATTGCGCACACCTCTGCCGCATCGTTCTCGGTGCGGCAGCATCCAGCCCCTTTGCGACGCATTGTCGCACCCCTTCACACCCTCTCCTTTCGGTTCCTCTGATTCGGGTCTACGCTTGCTCGATGCGGACTGGCTTGTGCCGGTTCCAGGTCAACGTTGACTGCTGTGTTCTGCGAACCGGCTGACTGATGTGGCCGCAAACGCCGGTAGATACCGGCTGTCGTGCCATATACCGTCCGTCACCCGAACCGGGCGTTTGAACACACCCCGTTACAAGCGACCTGAACCCCTCGCTTTTTTCATCCGCTGCGACATTTTGTCCGAGGCCGATTTTGTCCTTACGCGGCGCATGGAAAGGCCGCAGAATCAGCGTTGGAAAGCATTGACCCAGGTCATGGCGCGTTGCAATGACCCCCTGCTCTCTGCATACTTGCGGCCGATTTTAATCCTAATAAAACACCCAAACCGTGGAACCTTAGAATGAGCACAGCAATCAGTCCGACTGCTTATAACTATAAGGTAGTCCGCCAGTTCGCCATCATGACGGTGGTCTGGGGGATCCTTGGCATGGGGCTCGGTGTCTTCATCGCCTCGCAACTGGTTTGGCCGGAGTTGAACTTCGGTCTGCCGTGGACGAGCTTTGGACGCCTGCGCCCGTTGCACACAAACCTGGTGATTTTCGCCTTCGGTGGTTGTGCACTGTTTGCCACTTCCTACTATGTCGTGCAGCGAACCTGCCAGACGCGACTGATTTCCGACAGCCTCGCGGCCTTCACCTTTTGGGGCTGGCAAGCGGTGATCGTCGGCGCGATCATTACCTTGCCGCTGGGTTACACCACCACCAAGGAATACGCGGAACTGGAATGGCCACTGGCTATTTTGCTGGCGATTGTCTGGGTCACCTACGGTCTGGTGTTCTTCGGCACCATCACCAAGCGCAAAACCAAGCACATCTATGTGGGTAACTGGTTCTACGGCGCGTTCATCGTCGTCACGGCGATGCTGCACATTGTCAACCACGCCTCCCTGCCGGTGAGCTTCTTCAAGTCCTACTCCGCCTATTCGGGCGCGACCGACGCGATGATCCAGTGGTGGTACGGCCACAACGCGGTGGGCTTCTTCCTCACCACCGGTTTCCTCGGGATGATGTACTACTTCGTGCCGAAACAGGCCGAACGTCCGATCTACTCCTATCGCCTGTCGATCGTGCACTTCTGGGCACTGATCACCCTGTACATCTGGGCCGGCCCGCACCACCTGCACTACACCGCACTGCCGGACTGGGCACAGTCGCTGGGCATGGCGATGTCGATCATCCTCCTGGCACCAAGCTGGGGCGGCATGATCAACGGCATGATGACCCTCTCGGGCGCCTGGCATAAGCTGCGCACCGACCCGATCCTGCGCTTCCTCGTGGTCTCGCTGGCGTTCTACGGCATGTCGACCTTCGAAGGTCCGATGATGGCGATCAAGACCGTCAACTCGCTCTCGCACTACACCGACTGGACCATCGGCCACGTACACGCCGGCGCTCTGGGCTGGGTGGCAATGATTTCGATCGGCGCGATCTACCACATGATCCCGAAACTGTTCGGCCGTGCGCAGATGCACAGCGTTGGCCTGATCAACGCGCACTTCTGGCTCGCGACCATCGGCACCGTGCTGTACATCGCGTCGATGTGGGTCAACGGCATCACTCAGGGCCTGATGTGGCGTGCAATCAACGACGACGGCACCCTCACCTACTCGTTCGTTGAGGCGCTGCAAGCCAGCCACCCGGGTTACATCGTTCGTGCCCTGGGCGGTGCGTTCTTCGCCAGCGGCATGTTCCTGATGGCTTACAACGTCTGGCGCACCGTGCGCGCCTCGAACCCGGCTGAAGCCGAAGCCGCTGCCCAGATCGCTGTCGTTGGAGCTCACTGATGAAGCATGAAGCTGTCGAGAAGAATATTGGCCTGCTGGCCTTCTTCATGGTCATCGCCGTCAGCGTTGGCGGCCTGACCCAAATCGTTCCGCTGTTTTTCCAGGACGTGACCAACAAGCCGGTCGAAGGCATGAAGCCGCGCACCGCTCTTGAACTGGAAGGCCGCGACGTTTACATCGCCAACGGCTGTGTCGGCTGCCACTCGCAGATGATCCGTCCGTTCCGTGCCGAAACCGAACGCTATGGTCACTACTCGGTGGCCGGTGAAAGCGTCTGGGACCACCCGTTCCTGTGGGGTTCCAAACGCACCGGTCCGGACCTGGCCCGTGTTGGCGGTCGTTACTCCGATGACTGGCAGCGTGCGCACTTGTACAACCCGCGCAACGTGGTGCCTGAGTCGAAAATGCCGGCTTACCCGTTCCTCGTAGAAAACAAGCTCGACGGCAAAGACACCGCCAAGAAAATGGAAGTGTTGCGCACGCTCGGCGTCCCTTACACCGACGAAGACATCGCCGGGGCCAAGGATGCCGTGAAGGGCAAAACCGAAATGGACGCGCTGGTGGCCTATCTGCAAGGCCTGGGCACCATCATCAAAAGCAAACGGTGAATTAGATGGATATCGGGATGATTCGTGGCCTGGGCACCGTTGTCGTGATGGTGGCCTTCATCGGTCTCGCGCTGTGGGTGTTCAGCCCCAAGCGCAAGTCGGAGTTTGAAGACGCGACCTTGTTGCCTTTTGCGGATGATCCCGAAGCCATCAAGCACGTCGAGCAAGCTTCTAGGAGTAACAAAGAATGACTACATTCTGGAGTCTGTACGTCACAGTCCTCAGTCTCGGTACGATCTTTTCCCTGACCTGGCTGCTGCTGTCGACCCGCAAGGGCCAGCGCAGCGAACAGACGGACGAGACCGTCGGGCACTCTTTCGACGGGATTGAGGAGTACGACAACCCGTTGCCGAAATGGTGGTTCATGCTGTTTGTCGGCACCATCGTTTTTGCCTTGGGTTACCTGGTGCTGTACCCCGGCCTGGGCAACTGGAAAGGCCTGCTGCCGGGCTACAACTACCTCGATAACGACAAGCAGACCGCGTTCGCCAACGGCCAGACCGGCTGGACCGGCGTGCACGAGTGGGAAAAGGAAATGGCCCGCTCGGACGCCAAGTTCGGTCCGATCTTCGCCAAGTTCGCCGCGATGCCAATCGAAGAAGTCGCCAAGGATCCGCAAGCACTGAAGATGGGTGGCCGCCTGTTCGCCTCCAACTGCTCGGTGTGCCACGGCTCCGACGCCAAAGGCGCTTACGGTTTCCCCAACCTGACCGACGCCGACTGGCGCTGGGGCGGCGAGCCGGAAACTATCAAGACCACCATCATGGGCGGTCGTCACGCGGTGATGCCGGCCTGGGCTGAAGTAATTGGCGAGCAAGGCGTTGCCGACGTGGCAGCCTTCGTGGTGACCAACCTGGATGGGCGCAAATTGCCCGAAGGCACCAAGGCAGACCCGGCCAACGGCGGCAAACTGTTTGCGGCCAACTGCGTGGCCTGCCACGGTCCGGCCGGCAAAGGCACACCCGCCATGGGCGCGCCTGACCTGACCCACCCGGGCGCGTTCATCTACGGTTCGAGCTTCGCGCAACTGCAGCAGACCATTCGTTACGGCCGTCAGGGCCAGATGCCTGCGCAGGAACAACTGCAAGGCAACGACAAGGTGCACTTGCTGGCGGCGTATGTTTACAGCCTGTCCCACGGTGAAAAAGCACCGGAAGCGAACGCCGAGTAAGGCCAACGCTTGAAGCAAAAAAGGCCCCGCCAATGTTGATTGACGGGGCCTTTTTTCGTGCCGGCATTCATGACTTGAAACGTTTGCTCAATAGACCTGAGGAAAGCTGCCCTGTAGGTTTTTCTCACGCCGATGAGCAGCATCGGGACAACCTTCAAGGATGAAGCCCACATGTCAAAAAATCACGAAAATACACTGCCAAAACGGTTGCAACCTCGCCCTGATCATGAGGCAACGCCGGTAAAAACGCCCACGGCACCCGCACGCTCACCATCGCCAGACACCGTGGGCCATCCACGTAACGGGGGCGGTCTGGACGGTCTCGGCGGCGGCCGATTGCCCTGACAAGTGGCAGCAAAACACAGCGAATATACGTCCAATATCCTGCGCCCCAGCCCTCTGGCTGGGGCGCTTTCGCCGGTGCCGTTATGACAGTGATAAACCGATCGTCCGCAACCCACCTTTCCGATTGCTGGGCAAACGCCAACGTAGTAACGTTTCTACACCCGAATCACTGGAGGCCGAAAATGATGGCCATCACGACCATTTCCAGCCGCGAGTTCAACCAGGACACCAGTGCCGCCAAAAAAGCCGCGCATCAGGGCCCGGTCATCATTACCGATCGTGGCAAGCCTGCCCATGTACTGCTGAGCATCGAGGAATACCAGAAGCTGACCGGTAGCCAGACCAGCATCGTCGATCTGCTGGTGATGCCGAATGCGCCTGACATCGAATTCGAACCCGAGCGCGCCGTCATCACTCCTCGCAGCGTGGATCTGTCCTGATGTTTCTACTGGATACCAATGTAGTTTCCGAACTGCGAAAACCCCAGGCCGACAAGCAGGTGGTGACATGGGCACACAGCGTCGCCCCGGCCAGCCTTTATTTATCGGCAATCACTGTGCTGGAGCTGGAAACCGGCATTCTGCGTATTGAACGCCGCGACCCGCCACAAGGAGGGAAGCTGCGTCACTGGCTCGAGCATCACGTCAAACCCGCATTTTCCGGAAGAATCCTCTCGGTCGATACCGCCGTCGCTACCCGTTGCGCGCAGCTGCATGTACCTGATCGCAGCAACGAATGCGACGCCTTGATCGCCGCCACCGCACTTGTACATGGACTGACGCTGGTCACCCGTAATGTTGCCGACTTCCAACTCAGCGGCGTTCATCTGATCAACCCATGGACCGCTGCCAATCACTGATCATAAAAGCCCCGCCAGATCACTGGCGGGGCTTTTTTCATGGGCGATTGGCAAAGATCGAATGCACCGCCGTGGTATCGATCAGCGTTCGATTGCGCCACTGGTTGTCCTTCACCAGATAGACCTGCAACTGCTTGCGGTCTTCGGTAAAACTGGCAATCAGATAGGTTTGTTGAGACGTACTGCCGCTCAGGTACATGGGCACGTTACCCTCCCAATAGGAATCGCCTCCCTCCTTATGCAAATGGCCAGCAAAGATCGCCGTCACTTGGTATTTATTGACCATGTCGTGGAAGCGCTTCTTTTGCGCCTGGGTCCCCTTGTGGTTGAACGGTTTATGCATATTGATGATGATCGCGTACCCCGAGACTCGCGCCAGTCTCAGATCCGTTTCGAGCCAGTCCAGCGCATCGTTGATTTCAAACGTCGTCGGGTTCAGTGGATGAGCAATCCGGTTGGTATACGTCGGTTCGTTATTGAGCTGAACCATATGAACTTCGCCGATGTTTTTTGAATAGGCGAGACTGCCGGAGTACTTCTTGCTGAGAAGGCCACTGGTGATTTTCAGATCAAAGCTGTCGACTTTTCCCTCATGATGCTCTTTGAACTCGACGATACTTCCCGCGGCACAACTATTGGTAAAACAATCATCAACATTATTTTCATAATCGTGATTACCCAAGCCGTACAAGTAATCACCTTTGAAGTGTTTATTCAGTAAGTCCTTCATGAACGAACGCTGCCAGCCATGACCAAACGCGGTGATATCGCCATTGATCATTAAAGGTACTTGCGCTTGAGAGCCGTGCTGATTTCTGAATTCGGCAATACTCCCTAGCTGAGTATCAACCAGCCATTTCGAGCGGACCCCGAATTCGGCATCGGATTCGGGGTCGCGGTCGTCGGTCTTGTCGGTCCAGGGATATTGAGTATCCGAGGCAAACACCATGTGTTTCGGCGTTCCGGTTATAGCCTGCGCCGAGGCAACCGCCGCCAATAAACAAACACCCAGCACTACACTTGCTAACTTGTTAAAAGTCATACATTGAATTCCATTCAAACTAATCATTTACACGCGAAAGACGTTTCGCGAAAACAGAACTTATTCGAAAAAACAGAAAACTTCAAAGCACTCACGAAGAACAATCAATTAGATATATTTCAGACACAGAGAACCTACAACTTGAACAACCAGCAAAACACTTAAATCAAACATGAAAATCTGCACGACCTGGCGCCGCGCAAACAACCTTCAAAGCCTCGTTTAAAACAGGCAAGCGTCGAGTGGTGCAAGCGTTCCTGAACATGACGCCATTCGTACGCGCGCCAGATTGAACCAGGTTTTTTCGCAGGATCGCGATGGCAGTGACAGCGGATTGCTCTCCCATGGAAACAATGAAGTAGCCCTCAGGCCAAAACCGTCCATACTCAACAAGTCAATTGACCTGCATCATGCTTTGCTGCATTCGCTACACCATTCAGGTTTTTTACCCAACGCGACCAAAGGTCGCACCCTTGAACCAGAGCGACCGGCGTATCATTGCGCCACTGCAACACCCCTTTTTGACCTGGGTTGGCACGTATCGACCGAGGCATTTTTCCACTGCCGTGGGATGCAATGATGAGCAACCAGATTCCGGTACACGACGTCACACCACCGAGTAAAAACGCGAACAACAGCGTTGATCTTTACGCCTCTCGAGAAAAAATCTACACCCGTGCTTTCACCGGCCTGTTCCGCAACCTGCGGATGATGGGCGGCGCGGCATTGTTCCTGCTGTACTTCGGGACGGTGTGGTTGAACTGGGGCGGTCATCAGGCCGTGTGGTGGAACCTGCCGGAGCGCAAGTTCTTCATTTTCGGTGCGACCTTCTGGCCACAGGATTTCATTCTGCTCTCGGGCCTGTTGATCATTGCCGCGTTCGGGCTGTTCTTCATTACCGTGTATGCCGGGCGAGTCTGGTGCGGCTACACCTGTCCGCAAAGTGTGTGGACGTGGATTTTCATGTGGTGCGAGAAGGTCACCGAAGGCGACCGCAACCAGCGCATCAAGCTCGACAAGGCGCCGATGAGCGGCAACAAGTTTCTGCGCAAATTCGCCAAGCACGCGCTGTGGCTGCTGATCGGTTTCGTCACCGGCATGACCTTCGTCGGCTATTTCTCACCGATCCGTGAACTGGTCTTTGAGTTCTTCACCGGCCAGGCCGATGGCTGGTCGTATTTCTGGGTCGGTTTCTTCACCCTCGCCACCTATGGCAACGCCGGTTGGCTGCGCGAGCAGGTGTGCATCTACATGTGTCCGTACGCACGCTTCCAGAGCGTGATGTTCGACAAGGACACACTGATTGTTTCCTACGACCCGCGTCGCGGTGAAAGCCGTGGTCCACGCAAGAAAGGCGTCGATTACAAGGCCTTGGGCCTGGGCGACTGCATCGATTGCACCATGTGCGTTCAGGTCTGCCCGACCGGTATCGACATCCGTGACGGTCTGCAAATCGAGTGCATCGGCTGCGCCGCGTGCATCGATGCCTGCGACAGCATCATGGACAAGATGGATTACCCGCGCGGGCTGATCAGCTACACCACCGAACACAACCTCTCGGGCCAGAAAACCCATAAACTGCGCCCGCGCCTGATCGGCTATGCCGTGGTGTTGCTGGCGATGATCAGCCTGTTGGTCACCGCGTTCTTCATGCGCTCGCTGGTCGGTTTCGACGTCAGCAAGGACCGCGTGCTGTATCGCGAGAACGCCGAAGGCCGGATCGAAAACGTCTACAGCCTGAAGATCATGAACAAGGATCAGCGCGACCACACCTATGTGCTGGAAGCCGCCGGTCTGCCGGACCTGCGCCTGCAAGGCAAGCGCGAGATCAAAGTCGCAGCCGGCGACATCGTCAGCATGCCCGTCGAGTTGTCGAGCGCACCGGAACAACTGCCATCGAGCACCAACGAGGTGAAATTCATCCTCAAGGATGCCGATGACGACAGCGTCCACGTTGAAGCCAAGAGCCGATTCATCGGCCCACAAATCCGTTGAGAGAACTGAACATGCCCGCAGCAAACGCCGCAAGTCCCTGGTACAAGCACATTTGGCCATGGATCATCATCGCGATTCTGGCCTGTTCGGTGACCCTGACCCTGTCCATGGTAACCATCGCGGTGAACAACCCGGACAACCTGGTCAACGACAACTACTACGAGGCCGGCAAAGGCATCAACCGTTCGCTGGACCGTGAGCTGTTGGCGCAGAATCTGAAGATGCGCGCAGCGGTGCATCTGGATGACGTGACCGGCGAAGTTGATCTGCGCCTGAGCGGTGACAGTCAACCGAAAACGCTGGAGTTGAACCTGATTTCGCCGACGCAGCCGGAGAAGGATCGCAAGATTGTCCTGACCCGCAGCGAGACCGAAACCGGGCGTTACATCGGTCAGTTGGGTGACAAGGTTGAAGGTCGCCGGTTTGTTGAACTGCTCGGTAGTCAGGATGATCATGTGTGGCGCATGTTCGAAGAAGAGCTGGTGAGCCATGACAAGGAGCTGTTGTTGGGTGACGAGCCGCTGCAAGGTGCCGAAGACTTGAAGAAGTAAACAACTTCAAAAGCCCCCTCACCCTAGCCCTCTCCCCCAGGAGAGGGGACTGATCTCGAGCGTTTGCACGTTTTGTGTATGACAGTGAAAATCCAGGCGACTGAGCCTGTTTTCAGGCTCACACCGATCGGCTCCTTCTCCCTCCGGGAGAGGGGACTGATCTCGAGCGTTTGCACGTTTTGTGTATGACAGTGAAGATCCAGGCGACTGAACCTGTTTTTTCCGGCTTACACCGATCGGCTCCCTCTCCCTCCGGTAGAGGGCTGGGGTGAGGGCAAGCGGACAACTCCAATGCAAGGGCTTACTCCCTCAACGATGCCATGACCACTCCACTCCCCTGCTACCACTGCGCCCTGCCCGTCCCGTCCGGCAGCCGCTTCACCGCTGTCGTACTCGGGCAACCCCGCGAGTTCTGCTGCCCGGGCTGTCAGGCTGTGGCCGAAGCCATCGTCGCCGGCGGCCTGGAAAGCTATTACCAACACCGCAGCGAAGCCTCGGCCAACCCCGAAGCGCTGCCAGTGCAGCTGACCGATGAACTGGCGCTCTACGACCGCGCTGACGTCCAGCAACCCTTTGTTCGTCATGAAAGCGATCTGGCCGAAACCACGCTGTTGATGGAAGGCATCAGTTGTGCCGCCTGCGGCTGGCTGATCGAAAAACACCTGCGCACGTTGCCCGCCGTGGCCGAAGCAAGGCTGAACCTGTCCAACCATCGCTTGCATGTACGCTGGGCAGACGCGCAATTGCCGCTGAGCCAAGTGCTCGCCGAACTGCGCCATATCGGTTACGCCGCCCACCCGTATCAGGCCGATCGCGCCAGCGAACAACTGGCCAGCGAAAACCGCCTGGCCCTGCGCCAGCTCGGCGTGGCGGGGCTGTTGTGGTTTCAGGCAATGATGGCGACCATGGCCACCTGGCCGGAATTCAATATCGACCTCAGCCCGGAGTTACACACGATCCTGCGTTGGGTGGCGCTGTTCCTGACCACGCCGATCGTGTTCTACAGCTGCGCGCCGTTCTTCAAAGGCGCGATGCGCGATCTGCGCACACGCCACCTGACCATGGATGTCTCGGTGTCGCTGGCGATCGGCAGTGCTTACATTGCCGGGATCTGGACCTCGATCACCGGGGTCGGCGAGTTGTATTTCGACGCGGTGGGAATGTTTGCGCTGTTCCTGCTTGCCGGCCGCTATCTCGAACGCCGTGCCCGCGAGCGCACCGCCGCCGCCACGGCACAACTTGTGAACCTGTTGCCCGCCTCGTGCCTGCGCCTGGACAACGACGGTCAGAGCGAACGCATCCTGCTCAGCGAACTGCGCCTCGGCGAGCGGATTCTGGTGCAGGCTGGCTCGATTCTGCCGGCGGACGGCAAGATCATCGACGGCCAATCGAGCATCGACGAATCGCTGCTCACCGGCGAATACCTGCCGCAACCGAGAAGCCTCGGCGACAGCGTCACCGCTGGCACGCTCAATGTCGAAGGCGCGTTGACCGTGGAAGTTCAGGCGCTGGGCCAGGACACGCGCCTGTCGGCCATCGTCCGTCTGCTCGACCGCGCCCAGGCAGAAAAACCGCGACTGGCGGAAATCGCCGACCGCGCCGCGCAATGGTTTTTGCTGCTGTCGCTGATTGCCGCAGCGGTCATCGGCTTGCTCTGGTGGGAGCTGGATTCGTCGCGGGCGTTCTGGATTGTCCTCGCCATGCTCGTTGCCACCTGCCCCTGCGCGCTCTCACTGGCAACGCCGACCGCGCTTACCGCCGCCACCGGCACCCTGCACAAACTCGGCTTGCTGCTGACCCGTGGTCATGTGCTGGAAGGCTTGAATCAAATCGACACGGTGATCTTCGACAAGACCGGCACCCTCACCGAAGGCCGACTGGTGCTGCGCTCGATTCGCCCACTTGGCGCACGCGACAGCGATCAATGCCTGAGCCTAGCCGCCGCGCTGGAAAACCGCTCGGAACATCCGATTGCCCGCGCCTTCGGCCGTGCGCCGCTGGCCGCTGAAGAAGTTCATAGCAGCCCGGGGCTTGGCCTCGAAGGCTTGGTCAATGGACAGCGTTTGCGCATTGGTCAGGCGGATTTTGTCTGCGCCCTCAGCGGTGCGAGCGCGCCCGACATGCCGAACGAGGCCGGCCAATGGCTGCTGCTCGGTGACACTCAGGGGCCGCTGGCTTGGTTCGTTCTTGACGACCGCTTGCGTGACGACGCCCCGGCGCTGCTCGCCGCTTGCAAGGCGCGTGGCTGGCGCACATTGCTGCTGTCCGGCGACAGCTCGCCGATGGTCGCCAGTGTGGCGGCAGAACTCGGCATTGATGAGGCCCGCGGCGGCTTGCGCCCGGACGACAAACTGCAAGTCCTGCGACAGTTGCACAAGGAAGGTCGCAAAGTGCTGATGCTCGGCGACGGCGTCAACGATGTACCCGTGCTCGCGGCGGCGGACATCAGCGTGGCCATGGGTTCGGCCACCGATCTGGCGAAAACCAGTGCCGATGCGGTGTTGCTGTCCAACCGCCTCGACGCCTTGGTGCAGGCCTTCACGCTGGCGCGGCGGACCCGTCGGGTAATCATCGAGAACCTGCTGTGGGCGGCGCTGTACAATGGCCTCATGTTGCCGTTCGCCGCCCTCGGCTGGATCACGCCGGTATGGGCTGCCGTCGGCATGTCGATCAGTTCGCTGACCGTGGTGCTCAATGCCCTGCGCCTGACTCGTCTGCCGAGTCCGCCGCCGGCCAGCACCCGATCGCACACCCGCCCGCTGCCGGCCTGAGCCGCACGGGCACCTGGAGTACCGATGCCAGCTCTCTACGTGATGATCCCGGCCGCCCTGCTGATCGTGGCCATCGCCGTTTACATCTTCTTCTGGGCGGTGGACAGCGGCCAGTACGACGACCTCGACGGCCCGGCGCACAGCATCCTCTTCGACGATCAGGATCCTAACCACACCGCGGCGGTCGACGAAGCCAACCCCAACAAACCGGACGACAAGGCCCCACCCCATGCTTGAACTGGCGCCACTGCTGGTATCGGCATTGATCCTCGGCTTGCTTGGTGGTGGCCATTGCCTGGGCATGTGCGGCGGCTTGATGGGCGCGCTGACCCTGGCGATTCCCAAGGAACAGCGCAGCCGGCGCTTTCGCTTGTTGCTGGCGTACAACCTGGGGCGAATCCTCAGTTATGCCACGGCCGGATTGCTGATTGGCCTTGCAGGCTGGGCGGTCGCGAATAGCCCAGCGGCATTGTTCATGCGCGTGCTGGCCGGGTTGTTGCTGATCGCCATGGGTTTGTATCTGGCCGGTTGGTGGAGCGGGCTGACGCGCATTGAAAGCCTTGGACGCGGTCTGTGGCGCTACATTCAACCGGTCGCCAACCGCCTGCTACCAGTGTCGAGCCTGCCCCGGGCGCTATTGCTTGGCGCGTTATGGGGCTGGCTGCCGTGCGGGCTGGTTTACAGCACGCTGCTGTGGTCAGCGAGTCAGGGCAATGCACTGGACAGTGCGTTGTTGATGCTCGCGTTCGGCCTCGGCACCTGGCCGGTGCTGCTCGCCACAGGCCTTGCGGCGGAACGCGTCACTGCCATTTTGCGTAAACGCAGCGTGCGCATGGCCGGTGGATTGCTGGTGATCCTGTTTGGTATCTGGACATTGCCCGGCCCGCATCAGCATTGGCTCATGGGCCATTAAGATCAAAAGATCGCAGCCTTCGGCAGCTCCTACCTTTGGAATGCGTTTCCCTGTAGCTGCCGAAGGCTGCGATCTTTTGATCTTATGCTGTTGATGCAAATCAAGAGCCCCACCACCGCCCCCCGATAGACTCGCCACACTGCCAGCCTATCCGGGGGAATGCCCGCATGCTCGACGCCATTCGTTGGGACTCTGATCTGATCCGCCGCTACGACCTGGCGGGGCCGCGCTACACCTCGTATCCGACGGCCGTGCAATTTCACAGTCAGGTCGGCACGTTCGACCTGTTCCATGCCCTGCGCGATAGCCGCAAGGCCCTGCGCCCGTTGTCGCTGTACGTGCACGTGCCGTTCTGCGCGAACATTTGCTACTACTGCGCCTGCAACAAGGTCATCACCAAGGATCGTGGTCGCGCCCTGCCCTACCTGCAGCGGCTGGAGCAGGAAATCCAGTTGATCGCCTGTCACCTCGACCCGGCCCAGAAAGTCGAGCAACTGCACTTTGGCGGTGGCACGCCGACTTTTCTCAGTCATGACGAACTGCGCCAGTTGATGGCGCACCTGCGCAAGCATTTCAATCTGCTGGATGATGATTCCGGCGATTACGGCATCGAGATCGACCCGCGTGAAGCCGACTGGTCGACCATGGGCCTGCTGCGCGAGCTCGGCTTCAATCGGGTCAGCATCGGCCTGCAAGACCTCGATCCGGCGGTGCAGCGTGCGGTCAATCGCCTGCAAAGTCTGGAGGAAACCCGCGCGGTGATCGATGCGGCGCGCACCCTGCAGTTTCGCTCGATCAATATCGACTTGATCTACGGCTTGCCCAAGCAGACCCCGGAAAACTTCGCCCGCACCGTTGAGGAAGTCATCAGCCTGCAACCGGACCGACTCTCGGTGTTCAACTATGCGCACCTGCCGGAGCGTTTCATGCCGCAGCGGCGGATCAACAGCAATGAACTGCCTGCGCCCGCGCAAAAACTGGAAATGCTTGAGCGCACCATCGAGCAACTGACCGCCGCCGGCTATCGTTACATCGGCATGGATCATTTCGCCCTGCCCGATGATGAGCTGGCCATTGCTCAGGAAGAAGGAACCCTGCAGCGCAACTTCCAGGGTTACACCACTCACGGCCATTGCGACTTGATTGGTCTGGGGGTTTCTGCGATTAGCCAGATCGGTGATCTGTACTGCCAGAACAACAGCGATCTCAGCCAATACCAGAACACCCTCGCCGCTGCTCAACTGGCGACCAGCCGGGGCCTGGTGTGCAATGCCGATGATCGCTTGCGTCGCGCGGTGATCCAGCAGTTGATCTGCAATTTCAGCCTGGAATTCGCCGCGATCGAGCAGCAGTTCAACATCGATTTTCAGGGTTATTTCGGCGCGCTGTGGCCGCAGCTGCAAGGCATGGCCAGCGATGGCCTGATTGAACTGGATCGCGAGCGGATCGTCGTGTTGCCGGCAGGACGTCTGCTGGTGCGCTCGGTGTGCATGGTGTTCGATGCATACCTGGAACAGCAGAACCGTCAGCGTTTTTCGCGGGTAATCTAGTTTTTTGTCAGCAACGAACCAACGCTCAGATTCTGATCCGCGGTCAGCCCGGACTGCCCGACCACTTTGGACAAAGCCAGATTGGCCGTGATCAGACCGGTATTCAACGCGGCGATGGCGCCGCGCAGTGCAGCAGCCTTGATGATCTTTTCTTCGTTGGAAAGGCGCTTGTCGGCCATGATCGCTTCGATGAGTGCCTTTTTCTCGGCAATCTGTTTTTGCAATTTGCGGATCATCTTCAGCAATTGCTGGATGTTCTCGGGGAGGCCGCTGTTCTCGATATCGCTGTTTTCGCCCCCGACACTGGCGGATTTTGCAATCGATGCACCGGACAGCGACACTTTGACGCCCTCGACCAAGGTCGGGGTTGCCTCTTCGGACAAACCGGGATCGCGCGCATTGCCGGACGCAACTTTAAACGCTTCCGGCGTTGCCGCAATGTCGCTGCTACCGGGGCCCAGCGTACCAATGGCGGCCATCGAATCGTTCCTTGTATGCACGTTGATACCTGTTTATCGGCTGCTGGCCCTGCGGCTTTACGCCCGTAGGGCAAAGTCGCCCCAGACTGGCCTGAATGTCCTCCCGTGGGTTACCCTTACGGCTTATGTGTGTTTTCCCACAAGGATCTAAGAAATGTCCGAGCCAGTTAAACTGCGCGCTCACAACCAGGCCCATTGCAAGGATTGCAGCCTGGCCCCTCTCTGCCTGCCACTTTCTCTGAATCTGGAAGACATGGATGCGCTGGACGAGATCGTTAAACGCGGCCGCCCGCTGAAAAAAGGCGAGTTCCTGTTCCGCCAGGGCGACACGTTCGATTCCGTTTATGCAGTACGCTCCGGCGCCCTGAAGACCTTCAGCCTGAGCGACGGCGGCGAAGAACAGCTCACCGGTTTCCACCTGCCGAGCGAACTGGTCGGTCTGTCCGGCATGGACACCGAGAAACACCCGGTGTCGGCCCAGGCGCTGGAAACCACCTCGGTTTGCGAAATTCCCTTTGAACGCCTCGACGAACTGGCCCTGCAACTGCCGCAACTGCGCCGCCAGTTGATGCGCGTGATGAGCCGCGAAATCCGCGACGACCAACAGATGATGTTGCTGCTGTCGAAAAAAACCGCTGACGAGCGCATCGCCACATTTCTGGTCAACCTGTCGGCACGCTTCCGCGCTCGCGGTTTCTCCGCCAACCAGTTCCGTCTGAGCATGTCGCGCAATGAGATCGGTAACTATCTCGGTCTGGCCGTCGAAACCGTGTCTCGTGTGTTCACGCGTTTCCAGCAGAACGAACTGATTGCCGCCGAGGGCAAGGAGATTCACATCCTCGACCCGATTCAGCTCTGCGCGCTGGCCGGTGGTTCGATCGAAGGCTGATCTCGATCCGCGGTTGAGCGAAGCGTTTCAGCCGCGGGTATACTGCGCCGTTTGCAGCCCTGCCAGGACACCTCGACGATGGTCTTCGACTCCTTCGACATCAAATCGCTTATCCGCCCTGTGATCGACTTCCCGAAACCGGGCGTGATCTTCCGCGACATCACCCCGCTGTTTCAATCGCCAACGGCCCTGCGCCTGGTGATGGACAGCTTCGCCCACCGTTACGTCGAAGCTGATTTCACCCATATCGGCGCGATGGATGCCCGAGGTTTTCTGATCGGCTCGGTGTTGGCCTATCAGTTGAACAAACCACTGGTGCTGTTCCGCAAGCAAGGCAAACTGCCGGCGGACGTGCTGGCCGAAGGTTACGCGACCGAATACGGCGAAGCGTTCCTGGAAGTGCACGCCGACAGCCTGTGTGAAGGCGATTCGGTGGTGATGTTCGATGATTTGATCGCCACCGGCGGGACGTTGATTGCAGCAGCCAACCTGATTCGCCGCATGGGCGCGCGGGTGCATGAGGCGGCGGCGATTATTGATTTGCCGGAGCTGGGCGGGTCGCAGCGGCTTGAGGACATGGGCATTCCTAGCTTCTGCCTGACGCAGTTTGCCCTGACCGATAAATAGTAAAGATCAAAAGATCGCAGCCTTCGGCAGCTCCTACAGGGAAACACACATCCCTATGTAGGAGCTGCCGAAGGCTGCGATCTTTTGCTTCTAAAGCCCCATCTGCTTGCTGATGATCTCGTTCATCACCTCTCGCGTCCCGCCGCCAATCGACAGAATGCGATTATCCCGATACAGCCGCTCCACCAGACTCTCGCGCATGTAACCAAGCCCGCCAAGAATCTGCACCGCCTCGGTGGTGATCCGGTCCGAGGTGTCCGTGGCAAAGTTCTTCGCCATGGAAATTTCCTTGATCACACTCTGCCCCGCCGCCATCTTCGCCGCTTGCCGGTAAGTGAATTCCCGCGATACCTCAAGCGCTGTGGCCATCTCGGCGAGGCGATGCTTGATCACCTGAAACTTGCCGATCGGCTTGCCAAACGCTTCGCGCTCGCGTGCCCACTTCAGGCTTTGCTCCAGCGCAAGCTGTGAGGTCATGTTGGCCATCAGCGCCAGTGCCAGTCGTTCACTCTGAAAATTGCCCATGATGCAGGCGAAGCCCATGTTCTCGGCGCCGATCAGGTTTCCTGCAGGCACACGGCAATCGTCGAGGAACAACTCAGCCGTGTCCGACGCCCACCAACCCATTTTTTTCAACTGACGGCCAACGATGAAGCCCGGCGTACCCTTCTCGATCAGCAGCAGGCTGATGCCGCCAAACCCCGGCGCACCGGTACGCACCGCGACGGTGTAGAAATCCGCGCGCACGCCACTGGTGATAAAAGTTTTGCTGCCGCTGACGCGATAGACATCGCCGTCGCGCACGGCGCGGGTTTGCAGGTTGGCGACGTCGGAGCCGCCGCCCGGTTCGGTGACCGCCAGGGCGCTGATCTTCTCGCCACGGAGTACTTGCGGCACGACGCGCTCGCGCACTTCGGGGCGAGCCCATTTGACGATCGGCGGCAGGCCGATATCCAGCGAGCCCAGCCCCGCTACCACGCCGCCAGAGCCGCAACGCATCAACTCCTCACTGGCGGCGACCTTGGCGAACAGATCGCCTTCATGGCTGCCTCCCAGCGCTTCCGGGTAACCGATGCCGAGGATGCCCGCCGCGCCAGCCTTCAGATACAACTCACGGGGAAAGCTTTCGGCTTCTTCCCACTGATCGATGTCCGGCAGGATCTCGCGTTCGACGAAACGCCTGACGCTGTCGCGGACCAATTGATGGCTGGGGTCGAAGTATTCCTGAAAGGCAGGCATGGGCGAGCTCCACGGAAGGGTTCACCGAACTTAACCGAGCGCTTGCTTGGTTTACAAGGTACAGAAGATCAAAAGATCACAGCCTTCGGCAGCTCCTACAGGGAAACGCGTTCCAAGGTAGGAGCTGCCGAAGGCTGCGATCTTTTGATTTTTATTAGAGGGAAATCGGTTTACGCCCGGCAAACGAATGCGCCAGCGTGCCGCCATCGACCAGCTCCAGCTCACCGCCCAACGGCACGCCGTGAGCAATCCGCGAGGCGATCAGGCCTTTGTTGCTCAACAGCTGAGCAATGTAATGCGCCGTCGCCTCACCTTCCACGGTCGGGTTGGTCGCGAGGATGACCTCGGTAAACGTACCCGCCTCTTCAATCCGCGCCATCAGCTGCGGAATACCGATTGCCTCCGGCCCCAGGCCATCGAGCGGCGACAAATGCCCCTTGAGCACAAAGTAGCGCCCACGGAAACCGGTCTGCTCGACCGCATACACATCCATTGGCCCTTCCACCACGCACAGCAAGGTGTCGTCACGGCGGGTATCGGCGCATTGCGGGCACAGATCGTCTTCGGTCAGCGTACGGCACTGGCGGCAGTGACCGACCCCTTCCATGGCCTGGCTGAGGGCCTGGGCCAGGCGCAAGCCGCCACTGCGGTCACGCTCGAGCATCTGCAACGCCATGCGCTGGGCAGTTTTCTGACCCACGCCCGGCAAGGTGCGCAAGGCGTCGATCAGTTGGCGAATCAAAGGGCTGAAGCTCATGGGTAAAAAGTCCGACAAAACAACGAGACGCGGTTTATACCCGCGCCTCTGGCCAGCGTCAAATACTCAGTCCTGGGCGACCTTCACCACCAGTTTGCCGAAGTTGCGCCCCTCGAGCAGACCGATAAACGCCTCCGGCGCCTGCTCAAGGCCTTCCACCACGTCCTCGCGGAATTTCACCTTGCCATCGCGCACCCACGGCACCATGTGGCTGATGAATTCCGGCTGCCGATCACCATAATCATCGAACACGATGAAGCCCTGAATGCGCACGCGTTTGGTCAACAGTGTGCGTTGCAGCATTGGCAGACGATCCGGGCCTTGCGGCGCTTCGGAAGCGTTGTAACCGGCGATCAGGCCGCACAGCGGAATGCGCGCCTTGGGGTTGAGCAACGGCACCACGGCATCGAACACATGCCCGCCGACGTTCTCGTAATAGATGTCGATGCCATTCGGGCAGGCCTTGGCCAATTGCTCGGCAAAATCGGGCGCCTTGTGATCGATACAGGCATCAAAACCCAACTCTTCGACTACGTATTTGCACTTCTCGGCACCGCCGGCCACACCGACTGCGCGCAGGCCTTTGATCTTGGCCACTTGGCCGACCACCGAGCCGACCGCGCCGGATGCAGCCGCCACCACCAGCGTTTCGCCTTCTTTAGGCTGACCGATGTCCATCAGCCCCATGTACGCGGTCATACCGGGCATGCCCAACACACCCAGTGCCATCGACGGACTCGGCAACCCGGCCGGGATCGGAATGATATTGCGGCCATCGCTGATGCTATGGCTCTGCCAACCGGTAGCGCCGACCACCAGATCGCCTTTGTGGAATTTTGGATGACGCGAATCTTCGACACGGCTGACCGCGCCGCCGGTCATCACTTCGCCGATTTGCACCGGTGCGGCGTAGGACGGTGCGTCACTCATGCGCCCGCGCATGTAGGGATCAAGGGACAGGTAGAGGGTTTTCAGCAGCACCTGGCCATCCTGCAGATCCGGCAAGGCTTCGCGTTCGAGGCGGAAGTTTTCCGGGGTCGGCGCGCCAACCGGACGCGAGGCGAGGACAAAGCGTTGATTGAGGGTGAGAGGATCGGACATGTCAGCGTCTCCTGTGAAGTGTGAATTCAGCGGGTATAGGGAGCAGACCGTTGAGGCTTTTGCGCGTTCGATGTTTATTCAGTTGTAACGAGGTGAGTTCATTCGCGAGCAGGCTCGCTCCCACCTTTGGAATGCATTTCCCTGTGGGAGCGAGCCTGCTCGCGAAGGCGACCTCAAAGACACCGCACTTCCAAGAGTCAGAAACAAAAATGCCAGGCGCAATGCCTGGCATTTTGTGTAGCTCATCTGCCGCCGAATGGCGAATCAGAATGGCAGTTTCATACCGGCCGGCAGGTTCATGCCGGCGGTCATGTTGCCCATTTTGTCCTGGCTGTTCTTTTCGATCTTGCGCACAGCGTCGTTGACGGCAGAGGCAATGACCGCTTCCAGCATCTCTTTGTCGTCTTCGCTCATGCCTTCGACCAGGCTTGGGTCGATGCTCACGCTTTTGACGTCGTGACGACCGGTCATCACCACGGTGACCATATCGCCGCCGGCCTTACCGGTGACTTCGGCGTTGGCCAGTTCTTCCTGCATCTTGGCCATTTTTTCCTGCATCTGCTGCGCCTGCTTCATCAGGCCGGCCATGCCACCTTTCATCATGGGAATCACCTCAAAAGTACTTGGATCAAAACAGCGTCCGGCCAGCGAGGCCGGGCACCTTCAGTTATTAGCCTTGGGCGACCAAGGCGTCGACAGGTTCAATAGTATCGTGTCGCACCACCGCGCCGAACTGCTGAACCATCTGCTGGATGAACGGATCGCCGTGGATCGACTCTTCCGCCTCGCGCTGACGGTTGGCGCGCCGGCGGGAGGCGGCTTGCGCCGGGGTTTCCTGCTCGGGCTTGATCAGCTCGATGGTCAGGCTCAGCGTGCGACCGTGGAACTGGTTCAACGCGTCGTTCAGACGTCGCTGCTGCGTGGCGTTGAACAAAGCGCTATGCGCCGGATCGAGGTGCATCAGCCAATGGTCACCATCGACGGCGATCAGCGTGCAGTTGGCGGCGATGCTCCCGGTCATGCCGGAGATCGGCAATTTCGGGAACAGCTCCAGCCACTGCAACGCCAGCCCTGTGGCCGGTGCCGCAGCCGGTTCTGGCTCAGGTTCCGGTGCCGGCTCGGCGGCGTGTTCGCTGGCCAGTTCATCGAGGTAGCTGTAAGCCGAATCCATGTCCGGTTCGATGTAATCCTCGTCCAGCGGCGGCTCGTCGTCCAGATCAATGCCCGGGGTGGCGGCATCGACGTCGGCGACCGACGGCTCGGGAATCGGCGCGGCGGCCCACTCAGGCGCCTCCGGAACGACGCTGTCCGGAGTCGGCAGCGGCATCGGTGGCAACTCGGGTTGCTCGGCGGTGGTTTCCAGTACCGGTTCGACCGCGGGTTGCTGCGCAGGCTCGGCTTCAGCCTCGGGTTCTACCGGGTCATTCCACGGCAGGTCGACGACCTCTTCGGCGACGACCGACGCCGGTTCAGGCTCTGGCGCGGCGACCGGCGCAACCTGCGCAGGCTCGGGAGCCGGTGCAGGGGTTGCAACAGGCGCCGGCGCTGGAACCGGCGCAACCGCCGCAGCGACTACCGGCGCAGGTTCAGGCGCGGCAGCCACTGAGTTTGCGGAATCAACTGTGGCCTGGCTGATCCCCACTGGCTTTAGCGGTTGCCTCGGGGCGTCCGCGGTATCGGCGGGCCGGAACGCGAGCATCCGCAGCAGGACCATTTCGAAGCCACCGCGCGGATCCGGCGCCAGCGGCAAATCGCGGCGGCCGATCAGGCCCATCTGGTAATAGAACTGCACGTCTTCGGCCGGCAAGGCCTGCGCCAGTGCCAACACGCGATCGCGATCGCCGTGCCCGTTGTCGACACCTTCCGGCAACGCCTGAGCGATGGCCACGCGGTGCAGCACGTTGAGAATTTCCGAGAGCACGCCGTTCCAGTCCGGGCCTTGTTCGGCCAGGTGACGCACGGCTTCGAGCAACGCCTTGGCGTCACCTTCGATCAATGAATGCAGGACGTCATAGACCTGACCATGATCCAGCGTGCCAAGCATTGCTCGCACGTCGGTGGCCAGAACCCTGCCTTCACCGAAGGCAATCGCCTGATCGGTGAGGCTCATGGCATCACGCATCGAACCGTCAGCGGCGCGACCGAGCAACCACAGTGCATCGTCTTCGAACGGCACGTTTTCGGCGGTCAGTACGTGGGTCAAATGCTCGACCACACGCTCCGGCGTCATGTTCTTCAGCGAGAACTGCAGGCAGCGCGACAAAATCGTTGCCGGAAGTTTCTGCGGATCCGTGGTCGCCAGGATGAACTTGACGTACGGCGGCGGCTCTTCGAGGGTTTTCAGCAGCGCATTGAAGGAATGGCTGGAAAGCATGTGCACTTCGTCGATCAGGTAGACCTTGAAGCGCCCACGGCTTGGGGCGTACTGCACGTTGTCGAGCAGTTCGCGAGTGTCTTCGACCTTGGTGCGGCTCGCGGCGTCGATCTCGATCAGGTCGACAAAGCGCCCTTCGTCGATTTCCCGGCACACCGAGCACTCGCCGCAGGGGCTGGAAGTGATACCTGTCTCACAGTTCAGGCATTTGGCAATGATCCGCGCAATCGTGGTTTTACCCACCCCACGCGTACCGGTGAACAGGTACGCGTGGTGCAGCCGCTGGCTGTCCAAGGCATTGATCAGAGCCTTGAGCACATGGGTCTGGCCGACCATTTCGCGGAACGAGCGCGGACGCCATTTACGTGCAAGAACCTGATAACTCATCGAAAACCGTCGCAACGAAGGAAGCTGAAGCGGCTAATGCTAGCGGAGCAAGGGCAAAATTGCATCCGGTGTCCTCGTCTAATATGGCTAAGCTGCATGAGCAGAGGCTTTTATCGGCTCGGGATCGGGAATTACCGGAGCGTTTATGCGGTGGGCCGTGGGGGCGTTGCTGGGAATCAGTCTGAGCGTAACGGCAGCGGAAACCCCGTTGCGCTTCGCCATGCCCGACAGCTGGGCGATGCCGATGGTGCAATTCGAACGCGGGCGCCCGACCCAGGGCATCCTCTACGACCTGATGCTCAGCCTGGCCACCCAGGTCGGCGTTCCGGCCGAATTTAGCGTCCTGCCTCGCGCCCGCGTGCAGACCGCCATGGAACACGGCGATATCGACGTGCGCTGCTATGCCGCGCAGTCGTGGCTGCCGAATCAGTCGGGGGATTACATCTGGAGCATTCCGCTGCTGTTTCAGCGTGATCTGCTGGTCAGCCGCAAAGATCAACCCGCCAGCGCCAACCCCGCGCACCTGCCCCGCCAAGCCATCGGCACCGTTCTTGGCTACACCTACCCGACTCTGCAACCGCTGTTCGATGCCGACCGACTACAACGCGAAGATGCGCGTAATCAGGAGCAGGTGCTGGAAAAACTGCTGGCCGGGCGTTATCGCTATGCGGTGAGCAACCAGTGGACGCTGGACTGGTTCAATCAGCGATTGATGCCGGAGCAACAACTGCAAGGGGTAGCGGTGTTGCAGGAGCAGAAGGTCGGTTGTTATGTGAGGAATGATCCGCAGGTGCCGGTGCAACGGATACTGCGCACGTTACTGCGGATGAAAATGTCGGGGGAGATTGATGAGATTATCCGGCTCTACACCGGCCACTCCGACAACGCCCCATAACCTCGTGGGAGCTGGCTTGCCAGCGATTGCAGATTTTCAGTCAAATAGATGAACCTGACCCACCGCTATCGCTGGCAAGCCAGCTCCCACAGATTCCTCATCAACAGATGGGATTTGTGTCGATTTGGTAAATCGCAGGCACAAAAAAACCGCAGTGGGCGAAACCCATGCAGTTCTGGTTGAAGCGTTCGATTGTTCGTTAAGGTGGTAACCCCACCAGCCACACCCCGGCACACAATGTTCCCGCTGTGGCTGCTGCCTTCCGGCTCTGACCAGGTTCACGGGTAATCGTTGCGGGGGGACCGATGGGGTCACCATAACGACGCTTGCCTGTCGGCGAGCCGCGCCATTGTACCTATCTGAGACGAAGTTACAACCGTTGGTTGCAGAATAAAAATATGAACGGGTTCAAGGACATAAAGATCGCAGCCTGTGCCAGCGCCTACAGGGCCAGAACTTCATCCGCCCTGCCGCCCGCCTGCTGGATCACCAGATGAATAAAGTGCAGTTTGGCAATCGCCGGCGCCGGCAATACGAACGGATAGAAATCCGGCTGGCCCATGCTCCGTGACAACTCATTGAGCATCCCGGCCAGTTCAATCCACGCGTTGACGAACGACAAAAAAGCCGCGCCGCCGGGATGCTCCGGGTCGTACAGCGTGCTGGTGGGAAACGGCTGGTAATCAAAATCCATTTCCCGCGCGCTCATGCCAAAGCCCAGCGCCGTGTCCACCGCGTCCATCATGTGCAGGTAATGCGCCCAGGTTTCCGCCCAGTCTTCCCACGGATGCATGGTTGCGTAGGCGCTGACGTAATGCTGCGGCCAGTCCAGCGGTGCGCCTTGTTGATAGTGACGATCGAGCGCTTCGGCGTAACTGGCGCGTTCATCGCCGAACAGACTGCGGAATGAATCGAGCCAGGGGCCGTTGGCGATCAGGCGATCCCAGTAGTAATGCCCGACCTCATGACGAAAATGCCCGAGCAGTGTGCGGTAGGGTTCGTGCATCGCCGCCCTCACCTGCTCGCGATGGGCGTCGTCGGCTTCCTTGATGTCTAGGGTGATCAGGCCATTGGCGTGGCCGGTCATCGGCGCGTTGCCTTCGAGGTCGACGCCAATGAAGTCGAACGCCAGCCCGGTGTCTTCATCGACGGTTTTCGAGATGACTTGCAGGCCGAGGGTGATCAATTGCGCAACGAGGCGGCGCTTGGCGATTTCGACTTTGCGCCAACGCTCGGGGTTGTCCGGGGTGGACAGGTCGGGGATGGTGCGGTTGAGGCTGCAAGCGATGCACAGGCTGTCGTGATCGTTGGCCGGCAGCAGCCAGTTGCACGCGGCAGCTGTATCGAGGTTGGCGCAGCGGCGGAACAGCCCGGCCTCGGGGTCAGCGTCGAGCGTCCAGGTGCCCTCGTATGGCCCCGGTTGCAGCGAAGTCAGGCGACTTTCTTCGGGTTGATAACCAAGCAATGCGTTGCAGGCCAGGCACTGGCTGTTGCGAAAGAACAGCGACTGGCCGCAGCGGCACGGCCAGACTTTGCTGTTGCGTGAGGACTCGCCCATGAACGGCGCGATGATGCGGGAACTGAGCTGCTCGAAAAAGCGGTGCATGGCGATCTCTCCCTGGGGCTTGCCAAGACTAGATCATTCTCGCGGGTTGATCGTTCCAACGCTCTGCGTGGAAAAATCAAAAGATCGCAGCCTTCGGCAGCTCCTACAGGAGATCAGTGAACACCCGCGTTATCGTGGTGGAACATTAACCCTGTAGGAGCTGCCGCAGGCTGCGATCTTTTGATCTTAAACGGCGACGCCGTGGGTTTTGAGGAAGGCGATGAAGGTTTCTTCGTCCATCACCTTCACGCCCAGCTCATTGGCCTTGGTCAATTTGGAGCCGGCGCCGGGGCCTGCGACCACGCAATGGGTCTTCGCCGACACCGACCCTGCGACTTTCGCGCCAAGGCTTTCCAGATGCTCCTTGGCGACATCACGACTCATCAACTCAACCTTACCGGTCAGCACCCAGGTCTCGCCGGACAATGGCAACCCTTCAACGACTTTCTTCTCGCTCTGCCAGTGCATGCCGAAATCGCGCAGTTGCTTCTCGGATTGCTCAGCCAGTTGCCGATGCTCAGCCGACGCAAAAAACTCGCGAACCGAATTCGCCTGCTTCTCCGGCAACGCCTGGCGCATGTCCAGCCAGTCCGCGTTCATCACTGCTTCCAGCGAACCAAACTTGTCCGCGAGTTTCTGCGCGCCGCCCGGGCCGACCGAAGGAATGTGCAGCTTGTCGAGGAAGCCGCCCAGCGTGGTGCTGGCAGCAAACTCGGCGCCCAGCTCACCCTGATCCTGAATCTGCAGACCATGGCCCAGCAACTCAGCGATGACCTGCCGGTTATGCGCATCTTCAAAGAAGCTGTGAATCTCGTGCGCCACTTCCAGCCCGACATCCGGCAGGTAGGTCAGCACCTGCGGCAACGCCTGCTGCACGCGGTCCAGCGAACCCAGCGAGCGCGCCAGCACCTTGGCGGTCTCTTCGCCGACATCGGGGATCCCCAGCGCATAGATGAAACGCGCCAGCCCCGGTTCCTTGCTGTCTTCGATGGCCGCCAGCAGTTTGTTGCTCGACACCTCGGCAAAGCCTTCCAGATCGACGATGTCGTCGAACTTCAGCGCATACAGATCGGCCGGCGAACTGACCAGACCTTCGTCCACCAGTTGCTCGACACTCTTGTCACCCAAGCCTTCGATGTCCATCGCCCGACGCGAGACGAAATGAATGATCGCCTGCTTCAACTGCGCACCGCAGGCCAGACGCCCGACGCAGCGATACACAGCGCCTTCGCTGACGGTTTCCTTGCCCTTGCTGCGCTTGATCAGTTGCGTGCGCTCGACGTGCGAACCACACACCGGGCAGCTCTCTGGAATCTGCACCGCGCGCGCGTTTTCCGGGCGGCGATCCATGACCACTTGCACCACTTGCGGAATCACATCACCGGCGCGGCGGATGATCACGGTGTCGCCGATCATCAGGCCCAGACGCGCAACTTCATCCATGTTGTGCAACGTGGCGTTGGCCACGGTGACACCGGCAACTTTCACCGGTTTCAGACGCGCCACCGGCGTAACGGCGCCGGTGCGGCCTACCTGGAATTCCACATCGAGCAGCTCGGTGAGTTCTTCCATCGCCGGGAATTTATGCGCAATCGCCCAACGCGGTTCGCGGGCGCGGAAGCCCAGTTCGCGCTGGTCGGCAATGCTGTTGACCTTGAACACCACGCCGTCGATTTCATAGGCCAGCGCGTTACGGCGCTCGCCGATGTCACGGTAGTACTCCAGGCATTCGCCGATGCCCTTGGCCAGCTTCAGTTCGTGGCTGATCGGCAGGCCCCACTTCTGCAACTGTTTGAGGTTGCCGATGTGGGTATCGGAAATATCGTGGGAGACCTGACCGATGCCGTAGCAGCAGAATTCCAGCGGACGGTTGGCGGTGATCTTCGAATCGAGCTGACGCAAGCTGCCGGCTGCGGCGTTGCGCGGGTTGGCGAAGGTCTTGCCGCCGACTTCCAGTTGCGAGGCGTTGAGCCGCTCGAAACCGGCCTTGGACATGAATACTTCACCGCGCACTTCCAGGGTCGCCGGCCAGCCTTCGCCGTGCAGCTTCAGCGGAATGTTGCGCACGGTGCGCACGTTGACGCTGATGTCTTCGCCAGTGGTGCCATCGCCGCGTGTGGCGCCGCGCACCAGCACGCCGTCCTGATACAGCAGGCTGACCGCCAGGCCATCGAGTTTCGGCTCACAGCTATATTCCACCGCCGCACCGCCACCGAACAGATCGCCGGCCGGCAGGTCCAGACCTTCGGTCACCCGGCGATCGAATTCGCGCATGTCGGTTTCTTCGAAGGCGTTGCCGAGGCTGAGCATCGGCACTTCGTGACGCACCTGGGTGAACGCGGTCAGCGCCACGCTGCCGACGCGCTGGGTCGGCGAGTCGCTGGTGATCAGTTCCGGATTGGCCGCTTCCAGCGCCTTGAGCTCGTGGAACAACCGGTCGTACTCGGCGTCCGGAATGCTCGGCTCGTCGAGGACGTGGTAACGGTAGTTGTGCTGATCGAGTTCAGCGCGCAGCTCTAGAATGCGGTTTTTGGCGGCGGTCATGGGTGTTCTCTCATAAAGCAAAAGAGCAGCCGAGGCTGCTCCAGTTTCATCCTTAAAAGATCGCAGCCTCGTTGCACTCGACAGCTCCTACAGGATCGCGATCCTCTGTAGGAGCTGCCGAAGGCTGCGATCTTTTGATCAGGCCTTAGCGCTTCTGGGTCAATGCGCGGCGTTCGAATTCAACAATGCGCTGACGGTAGTGTTCGATGGTCTGCGCGGTGAGGACGCTGCGCTGGTCATCTTTCAGTTCGCCGTTCAGCTCCTGCGACAGCTTGCGAGCGGCGGCCACCATCACGTCGAAGGCTTGCTTCGGATGACGCGGGCCTGGCAGGCCGAGGAAGAAGCTCACCGCCGGGGTGCTGAAATGGTCGATGTCGTCCAGATCGAAGATGCCCGGCTTGACCGCATTGGCCATGGAGAACAGCACTTCACCGTTGCCGGCCATGCTTTCGTGACGGTGGAAAATATCCATCTCGCCGAAACGCAGACCGCTTTCGAGAATGTTCTGCAACAGCGCCGGGCCTTTGAAGCCAGCGGCGTCACGGCAAATCACGCTGATCACCAGGACTTCCTCAGCTTGCGGCTGATCCTTGTCGGCCACTGCCGACGCAGGCTTGCTGCCTTCAACAAAATCGTCGTCACGGCTGCTGAAGCTCGGGCCGCCGTCCAGATCCAGGTCGAGGTTCAGGTCGCCCTGAGCCGGGCCGTTGCTGCCACGCTTGCCACGTTTCGAACCCGATTCGCGAGGCTCGCGTGCTTCGCGGGCCGGCATGCTCACCGACGGCAGATCGTGTTCATCCAATTGCGGCTCTTTATGAGTGTCCAGCACGCGAGCCGGGCCCAACAGCTCAGCGCTGGTGTCCTCGTCCGGCAGGTTGGACAGACTTCGGTCAAGACGGAATTTCAGTTTTCCCTTGCCGCCGCGCATACGGCGCCAGCCATCGAAAAGAATACCGGCTATCACAATGATGCCGATGACGATCAGCCACTCGCGCAGACCGATTTCCATGTAATCCCGTGCCTCTATAAAAAATGCTGAAAAATAAGGGGTTTACATTGTGCAAACCGCTTTAAAACGTGGCGCCAACTCTATGTTCTGACAGGCGTTTTGCCCACGTATACGAAAAATTGACATTAAACTAGCACGACCAAAGACAACTTTACACCGTCTGTCTCATTGGCTTGCGCGAATATGTCGATTGGCCAGCAAGTCGAGCCCCGGTAAAAAAGTCCTACAACCCCCAATTACCTTTCCGACACCACGCTGGCTCAGGCGTCCACCATCGCCATCGCCTCCTCGACATCCACGGCTACCAGTCGCGAACAACCCGGTTCATGCATCGTTACGCCCATCAACTGCTCGGCCATTTCCATGGCGATCTTGTTATGGGTGATGTAGATGAACTGCACGGTCTGCGACATCTCTTTGACCAAGCGTGCGTAGCGTCCAACGTTAGCGTCATCCAGTGGCGCGTCAACCTCATCGAGCATGCAGAACGGCGCCGGGTTCAATTTGAAGATGGCAAAAACCAGTGCCAGTGCGGTCAGGGCTTTCTCCCCGCCGGAGAGCAAATGGATGGTGCTGTTCTTCTTCCCGGGCGGCTGCGCCATGATCGTTACCCCTGTATCGAGTAGATCTTCGCCCGTCAGTTCCAAATACGCGCGCCCGCCACCGAAAACTTTCGGGAAAAGCGCCTGTAAACCGCCATTGATCTGATCAAAGGTATCTTTGAAGCGGTTACGGGTTTCCTTGTCGATCTTGCGAATGACGTTTTCCAGGGTCTCCAGCGCTTCGACCAGATCGGCGTCCTGCGCATCCAGATAACGTTTACGCTCGGACTGTTGCGTGTATTCGTCGATGGCCGCGAGGTTGATCGCGCCCAGGCGCTGAATCCGCGCATTGATGCGTTCGAGTTCTTCCTCGGCTTCGCGTTCACTGGCTTGAGCTGTCAAGGTCGCGAGCACGCCGTTGAGATCGTAGCCGTCTTCGAGCAATTGATCCTGCAACGCCTTGCGGCGCACGGTCAGGGCTTGCCATTCCATGCGTTGCTGTTCGAGTTGGCCGCGAATCAGTTGCGACTGCTGCTCGGCCTGAGTCCGGCGTTTTTCTGCGTCGCGCAGTTCACGGTCGGCATCTTCCAGCGCGATCTGCGCGGTTTTCAGTTCTTCGTCGACGGTCATGCGCTTGTCGAGCAGTTCTTCGAGTTTCAGGCGCAGCTCTTCCAGCGGTGCCTCGCCCTCCTCCAGATTCAGACTCAACTGCTCGCGCTTTTCGGTCAGGCGCTCGGCCTGCATTTCCAGGCGTTCCAGCGCCTGTCGCGTGGAGTCGTGCTGCGCGCGCAACGAGCCTAGACGCACGGCCAATTGATGCGCATGGTCCTTGTGCTGCCGCGCTTCCTGACGCACGCGGTCGAGGCGTTCGCGCAGGCTGTCGCGCTGAGCCAGCAGTAACTCGCGCTGCTCGGTGTCCAGCGCCATGGCATCCAGCGCTTCCTGCAATTGCATGCGCGCTTCGCCGATCTGTTCGTGCTCGAGTTCGCGTTGTTCGCCGAGCTCGACCAGCTCCTCATCGAGGCGCGTACGACGCAAAGTCAGCTGTTCGGCCTTGGCTTTGCCGGCGGACAACTGAGCTTTCAGTTCGCCTTGCTGACGCGCTTCGTCTTGCAGCAAACGGCGCAAATGTTCTCGACCGTTTTCCTGCTGGCGCTGTTGCGCACGCAGGGTTTGCAAACGGGTTTCCATGGCCTCGACCGTAGCTTCTTTCTCTTCGCGCTCAAGGTGCAGCGCTTCGATTTCCTGACCACGGGCGAGCATGCCGCTCTCCGCTTCGCTGGCCCGGCGCACGCGCAGGAAGTGCCGGCCGACCCAGTAACCGTCGCGGCTGATCAGGCTCTCGCCAGCGCTCAACTGCCCGCGCGAGGCCAAGGCCTGCTCAAGGCTGTCGACCGGCTTGACCTGACCGAGCCACGGCGACAGATCGATCTGCGCGTCGACCTTGTCGAGCAAACTGCCCGCAATCCGCACGCCATCGCTGGCCGGGCTGAGCAGGCGCAGATCGCCTTGAGTGAAACCGGATAAATCAAAACCGCTGAAATCGTCGACCAGCACCGCTTGCAGATCGGCGCCGAGCACGGTTTCCACCGCCAACTCCCAACCGGCCTCAACCTTCAAACCTTCGGCCAGACGCGGGCGCTCGGCGAGGTTGTGTTCCTTCAGCCATTCGGCGGTGCCGGTGCCCGGATCGAGCGCGGCTTGCTGCAAAGCTTCCAGAGAAGCCAGGCGACCGTTGAGGCGCTGCAAATCGCCCTGCGCCTGTTGCTGCGCGGTCAGCGCTTGCTGCAATTCCTGGCGCAGTTGTTCAAGCTTTTCGACCTGCGCTTCTTCGCTGGTCTGCAAATCTTCGAGGGTCGCTTCGGACTCGGCGAGCTGCTCATTGAGCTCCATGATCGCCGCGTCTTCCGGGTCAGCCGAGAGCAACGCGCGCTCCTCGCCGAGACGCTTTTGCCGGTCAGCAAGGCGTTCCATGCTGGTTTCCAGCTGCTGGATGCGCGACTGCTGCACTTCGGCCTGCCGGCGCGGTTCGGCGGCGGTCAGGTTGAAGGCGTCCCACTGCTCCTGCCAGCCGTGCATGACGCTTTCGGAATCCTCCAGCGCAGCGGCGGCCTCTTCGGCGGCGGCGCTGGTGACTTCCTGCTCGGGGGTGAGCAGGTCCAGCTCTTCGCCGAGGGTCAGCAGCAACGTGCGGTCGTGGCCCAGATGGGATTCGGTTTCCAGACGCGCGCGCTCGGCTTCTTTCAAATCGTCCTGCAACTGCCGCAGACGTTGCTGGCCGTGCTGGATGCTCTGCTCGACCCGGGCGATGTCGCCGCCGACCGAATAGAAGCGCCCTTGCACCAGATTGAAGCGTTCGGACAGGTCATGGTGACCGTCACGCAGGCGTTCGATGGCCGCATCCGCATTACGCTGCTCGGCGACCAGCGCTTCGAAACTGATTTCCTGGGTGCCGATGATCGACTCGCGCTGGCCGACCTGATCGTTGAGATCCTGCCAGCGCAGGGCCGACAGTTGCGCTTTGAGCTGGCGTTCTTCGGCTTTGAATTCCTGGTACTTCTTCGCCGCTTCGGCCTGGCGGTGCAGACGTTCGAGTTGCCGTTCGAGCTCTTCGCGCAGGTCAGTCAGACGCGCGAGGTTTTCGTGCGTGCGGCGGATACGGTTTTCAGTCTCGCGGCGGCGCTCTTTATATTTCGAGATGCCGGCAGCTTCTTCGATGAAGTTACGCAGGTCTTCGGGCTTGGATTCGATCAGCTTGGAGATCATCCCCTGCTCGATGATCGAGTAGCTGCGCGGGCCGAGGCCGGTGCCGAGGAAGATATCGGTGATGTCGCGACGACGGCATTTGGTGCCGTTGAGGTAATAAGTAGTCTGGCTGTCGCGGGTCACTTTACGACGGATGGAAATCTCCGCGTAGGCCGCGTATTCGCCGAGCAAGGTGCCGTCGGAGTTGTCGAAGACCAGCTCGATACTGGCCTGACTCACCGGCTTACGGCTGGTCGAGCCGTTGAAGATGACGTCGGTCATCGACTCGCCACGGAGGTTCTTCGCCGAACTTTCGCCCATCACCCAGCGTACGGCGTCGATGATGTTCGACTTGCCGCAACCGTTCGGCCCGACGACCGCCGCCATGTTACTGGGGAAGTTCACCGTGGTCGGGTCGACGAAGGATTTGAATCCCGCCAGTTTGATGCACTTGAGCCGCACGCTTAGGCAACCGTCAGGGCGGAAACCACCAGATCACAGCTGCGCTGGGCGTAAGCCGTCAGCACGATGCGGATCTGCGGCAAATCACGGGCGAGCACGGCGGCGAGCAGGCGTTCGAACAGTTCAAGGAACTCGCTCATTTCCGCCTTGCGCTGTTCGAGGGCGAGGAAGTAGGCGCGACTCATGGCCGGCTGCAGGTTCTCGACCGTTTCTTGCAGATACGGGTTGTTGGCGAACGGATAGGCGGCGCGCATCACGGCGAAGCTGTCGTCGACGAAGCTGCGAATGTCCTGACGCTCGTAGCTGGCGGTCAGGCGCTGCTGGATCTGCACGAACGGCGCCATGTCCGATTGCACTTGCCAGCCATTGGCCACCGCGTTGCCGAGCAGGATGTACAGCTCGCTCATCAGCGTGCACAGGCTCTGCACCTTGTGCGGTGTCAGCTCGGTGACGTGCGCACCACGGCGCGGCAGGATCGCGATCAGGTGGCGGCGTTCGAGGATCAGCAAGGCTTCGCGGACCGAACCGCGGCTGACATTGAGCGCCAGCGTGACCTTCTGTTCCTGGATGCGCTCTCCCGGCTTCATTTCGCCACGAATGATGCGTTCGGCGAGGTGGTGAGCGATTTGCTCGGCGAGGCTGTCCGGCGCCTTGAACGTCATGGTTGTCCTTCAAACTCTATCGATCTGCACAAGCGGCGCAGTGTAGCGCAAATGCACGGTCATGGCGGAGTGCCCACTCAGCGGTTTTTGGCACGAATCCCGCAAAAAAGCAGGGGATCCAATGAGGGTCAATACTGAATAGATACGTTGTTGATCGTCAAAATGCTTTTTCCTGACCTTTAAGTCAGAAAACCATTGACCGAAAAGTCAGACCTGCTAAATTCGGTTCACGTCGGTTAACAACAATAATGAGTCTGCGAGGCCTTCCGTGATCCAGTTTTTACTTAACCAGGAACTCCGTAGCGAGCACGCCCTGGACCCGAATCTGACTGTGCTCAATTACCTGCGTGAACACGTCGGTAAATCGGGCACCAAAGAAGGTTGCGCCAGCGGTGACTGCGGCGCCTGCACCGTGGTGGTCGGCGAGTTGCAAACGGATGACGATGGCCGCGAACACATTCGCTATCGCAGCCTCAATTCGTGCCTGACGTTCGTGTCGTCGCTGCACGGCAAACAACTGATCAGCGTCGAAGACCTCAAACACAAAGGCGAACTGCATAGCGTGCAGAAAGCCATGGTCGAGTGCCACGGCTCGCAGTGCGGCTTCTGCACCCCCGGCTTCGTCATGTCGCTGTTCGCCCTGCAAAAGAACAGCGATGCACCGGATCACGCCAAGGCCCACGAAGCGCTGGCCGGCAACCTCTGCCGCTGCACCGGCTACCGGCCGATTCTGGCAGCCGCCGAACAATCGTGCTGCGGCAAACAACCGGATCAATTCGATGCTCGTGAAGCCGAGACCATCGCCCGCTTGAAAGCCATCACCCCGACTGATATCGGCGAACTAAACAGCGGCGACAAGCGCTGCCTGGTGCCGCTGACCGTCGCCGATCTGGCCGACCTCTACGACGCTTACCCACAAGCGCGCCTGCTCGCCGGCGGCACCGATCTGGCCCTGGAAGTCACCCAGTTCCACCGCACCCTGCCGGTGATGATCTACGTCGGAAACGTCGCCGAAATGAAGCGCATCGAAACCTTCGAAGACCGCATCGAAATCGGCGCCGCCACCGCCCTCTCCGACTGCTACGAAGCGTTGAACGCCGAGTACCCGGACTTCGGCGAATTGCTGCACCGCTTCGCCTCGCTGCAAATCCGCAACCAGGGCACCCTCGGCGGCAACATCGGCAACGCCTCGCCGATTGGTGACTCGCCACCGCTGCTGATCGCCCTCGGCGCGCAGGTCGTACTGTGCAAAGGCGAAACCCGCCGGACCTTGAACCTCGAAGATTACTTCATCGATTACAAAGTCACGGCCCGTCAGGAAAGTGAATTCATCGAGAAAATCATCGTCCCACGCGCCAGCGCCGAGCAGATGTTCCGCGCCTACAAAGTCTCCAAGCGTCTGGACGACGACATCTCTGCCGTCTGCGCCGCGTTCAACCTGCGCGTGGAAAACGGCGTGATCAGCGATGCGCGCATGGCTTTCGGCGGGATGGCCGCGATCCCGAAACGCGCAGCCCATTGCGAAGCCGTGTTGCTCGGCCAGCCGTTCAACAACGCCGTGATCGAACGCGCCTGCGCCGCGCTGGCCGAAGATTTCACACCGCTTTCGGACTTCCGCGCCAGCAAGGAATACCGCCTGCTCAGCGCGCAGAACCTGCTGCGCAAATACTTCATCGAACTGCAAACACCGCACATCGAGACTCGGGTGACCGCTTATGTCTAACCATCACGGCGTAGAAAAAACCCAGGCTGAACTGGCTGAACTGTTCGCCAAGGATCTGACCTCGGGCGTCGGCCGCAGCGTCAAGCACGACAGCGCCGCCAAGCACGTGTCCGGTGAAGCGCAGTACATCGATGATCGCCTGGAATTCCCCAACCAGCTGCACCTGTATGCACGCCTGTCGGACCGCGCCCACGCGAAAATCATCAGCATCGACACCAAGCCTTGCTACGCCTTCGAAGGCGTACGCATCGCCATCACCCACGAAGATGTGCCGGGCCTGAAAGACATCGGCCCGTTGCTGCCGGGCGACCCGCTGCTGGCCATCGATGACGTGCAATTCGTCGGTCAACCGGTGCTCGCCGTGGCCGCGAAGGATCTGGAAACCGCGCGCAAAGCCGCCATGGCCGCAATCATCGAATACGAAGACCTCGAGCCGGTGCTCGACGTGGTCGAAGCCCTGCGCAAACGCCACTTCGTCCTCGACAGCCACACCCACCAGCGCGGCGATTCGGTTTCCGCTCTGGCGACCGCTGAACACCGCATCCAGGGCACGCTGCACATCGGCGGTCAGGAGCACTTCTACCTGGAGACGCAAATCTCCTCGGTGATGCCCACCGAAGACGGCGGCATGATCGTTTACTGCTCGACGCAGAACCCGACCGAAGTGCAAAAACTGGTCGCCGAAGTGCTCGACGTGTCGATGAACAAAATCGTCGTCGACATGCGCCGCATGGGCGGTGGTTTCGGCGGCAAGGAAACTCAAGCTGCGAGTCCGGCGTGCCTGTGCGCGGTGGTGGCGCACCTCACCGGCCAACCGACCAAGATGCGTCTGCCGCGCGTCGAAGACATGCTGATGACCGGCAAGCGGCACCCGTTCTACGTCGAGTACGACGTCGGCTTCGACAGCACCGGGCGTCTGCACGGGATCAACATGGATCTGGCCGGCAACTGCGGCTGCTCGCCGGACTTGTCCGCGTCGATCGTTGACCGGGCGATGTTCCACTCCGACAACTCGTACTACCTCGGCGATGCGACCATCAACGGTCACCGCTGCAAGACCAACACCGCGTCGAACACTGCTTACCGTGGTTTCGGTGGCCCGCAAGGCATGGTCGCGATCGAAGAAGTAATGGACGCGATTGCCCGTCACCTGCACCTCGACCCACTTGCGGTGCGCAAGGCCAACTACTACGGCAAGACCGAGCGCAACGTCACCCACTACTACCAGACCGTCGAGCACAACATGCTCGAGGAAATGACCGCCGAGCTGGAAGAAAGCAGCCAGTACCACGAACGCCGCGAAGCGATCCTTCGCTACAACGCCAACAGCCCGATCCTGAAAAAAGGCCTGGCGCTGACCCCGGTGAAATTCGGCATTTCCTTCACCGCCAGTTTCTTGAACCAGGCCGGCGCGCTGATCCATATCTACACCGACGGCAGCATTCACCTGAACCATGGCGGTACGGAAATGGGCCAGGGTTTGAACACCAAAGTCGCGCAGGTCGTGGCCGAAGTGTTCCAGGTGGAAATCGACCGCGTGCAAATCACTGCGACCAACACCGACAAAGTGCCAAACACCTCGCCGACGGCGGCCTCCAGCGGTGCCGACTTGAACGGTAAAGCGGCGCAAAACGCGGCAGAGATCATCAAGAAACGTCTGGTCGAATTCGCTGCCCGCCACTTCAAGGTCACTGAAGAAGACGTCGAATTCCACAACGGCCATGTGCGCGTGCGCGATCACATCCTGACCTTTGAAGCGCTGATCCAGCAGGCGTATTTCAATCAGGTCTCGCTGTCGAGCACCGGCTTCTACAAGACCCCGAAAATCTACTACGACCGCAGCCAGGCCCGTGGTCGTCCCTTCTACTACTTCGCCTTCGGCGCGGCGTGCTGCGAAGTGATCGTCGACACCCTGACCGGCGAGTACAAGATGCTGCGTACCGACATCCTGCACGACGTCGGCGCCTCGCTGAACCCGTCCATCGACATCGGTCAGGTTGAGGGTGGTTTCATCCAGGGCATGGGCTGGCTGACCATGGAAGAGCTGGTCTGGAACAACAAAGGCAAGCTGATGACCAACGGCCCGGCCAGCTACAAGATCCCGGCCGTGGCGGACATGCCTCTGGACCTGCGCGTGAAGCTGGTGGAAAACCGCAAGAACCCGGAAGACACGGTGTTCCATTCCAAGGCTGTCGGTGAACCGCCGTTCATGCTCGGGATTGCCTCGTGGTGTGCGATCAAGGATGCGGTGGCGAGCCTCGGTGATTACCAGCATCAACCGCAGATTGATGCGCCGGCGACGCCGGAGCGGGTGTTGTGGGGGTGTGAGCAGATGCGTCAGCTCAAGACTGTGAAAGCGGTCGAGGCTGAAACCGAATTGGCTCCGCTCTAACGACCGAGGCGCGGCCAATCGCTGGCAAGCCAGCTCCCACAGGTTTTTGTGGTGTTTAACCGATAGGCGTTACACCGCAGATCCTGTGGGAGCTGGCTTGCCAGCGATGAGGCCCGAACAGACAACGATGTTGTAGGGGTGAACTATGTACAACTGGATCGACGCCCTCGCCGACCTGCAGAACCAGGGCGAGCCATGCGTTCTGGTGACGATCATCGAAGAACTCGGCTCGACGCCGCGCAATGCCGGCTCAAAAATGGTCGTCAGCGCGCACCAGAGCTTCGACACCATCGGTGGCGGGCACCTGGAATACAAAGCCCTGCAGATCGCCCGCGACATGCTCGCCAGCGGTAAGCAGGACACCCATCTGGAGCGCTTCAGCCTCGGCGCCAGCCTGGGTCAGTGCTGCGGCGGCGCCACCGTGTTGCTGTTCGAACCAATGGGTCAGGTGCAGGCGCAGATTGCCGTGTTCGGTGCCGGCCACGTTGGCCGCGCCCTCGTGCCGCTGCTCGCCAGCCTGCCCTGCCGGGTGCGCTGGATCGATTCGCGCGAGGCCGAATTCCCCGAACACATCCCCCACGGCGTGCGTAAAATCGTCGCCGAAGAGCCTGTGGATGAAATCGATGACCTGCCCACCGGCAGCTACTGCATCGTCATGACCCACAACCATCAGCTCGACCTGGAACTCACTGCCGCGATCCTCAAACGCAACGACTTCGCCTGGTTCGGCCTGATCGGCTCGAAAACCAAACGGGCGAAGTTCGAACACCGTTTGCGCGATCGCGGTTTCGACAGCAGCGTCGTGCAACGCATGCGCTGCCCGATGGGCATCGGCGAAGTCAAAGGCAAACTGCCTGTGGAAATCGCCATCTCCATCGCCGGCGAAATCATCGCCACCTACAACGCCAACTTCGGCCAGCAGACTGCCAGCGCCGAACCGATTGCCAGACTGCTGCCGGTTTCCCGACGCAGTCAGGCCGCCAAACTCAAAGCCTCAAACTGATTAGAGAACCCTCATGCCTCTGACTCGCAAAGCCTACCGCGCCGCCATCCTGCACAGCATCGCCGACCCCGCCGAAGTCGGGATCGAAGCCTCCTACGAATATTTCGAGGACGGCTTGCTGGTGGTCGATGGCGGCAAGATCAGCGCCCTCGGCCACGCCAGTGAGCTGCTGCCGACCCTGGCGGCGGACATCGAAATCGAGCACTACCAGGACGCGTTGATCACCCCGGGCTTCATCGACACCCACATTCACTTTCCGCAAACCGGCATGGTCGGTGCCTACGGCGAGCAACTGCTCGACTGGCTGAACACCTACACCTTCCCGTGCGAAAGCCAGTTCGGCGACAAGGCCCACGCCGACGAAGTCGCTGACATTTTCGTCAAGGAGCTGCTGCGCAACGGCACCACCACCGCGCTGGTGTTCGGCAGCGTGCACCCGCAGTCGGTGAACTCGTTGTTCGAAGCCGCCGAGAAACTCGACCTGCGCATGATCGCCGGCAAGGTGATGATGGATCGCAACGCCCCGGATTACCTGACCGACACTGCTGAATCGAGCTACGTCGAGAGCAAAGCGCTGATCGAACGCTGGCACGGCAAGGGCCGTCTGCACTATGCCGTGACCCCGCGCTTCGCCCCGACCAGCACCCCGGAACAACTGACCCTCGCCGGGCAACTGCTGACCGAATACCCGGATCTGTACATGCAGACCCACATCAGCGAGAACCTCAAGGAAATCGAATGGGTCAAGGAGCTGTTCCCGGAGCGCAAGGGCTACCTCGACGTTTACGATCACTACAAACTGCTCGGCGAGCGCTCGGTATTCGCTCACGGCGTGCACCTGTGCGACGACGAATGCGCACGACTGGCGGAAACCGGTTCGGCGATCTCGTTTTGCCCGACATCGAACTTCTTCCTCGGCAGCGGCCTGTTCAACTTGCCGATGGCCGAGAAGCACAAGCTGAATGTCGGCCTGGGCACTGACGTCGGCGGCGGTACCAGTTTCTCGCTGCTGCAGACGCTGAACGAAGCGTACAAAGTGATGCAGTTGCAAGGTGCACGTCTGAGCCCGTTCAAGTCGCTGTACCTGGCGACATTGGGCGGCGCGCGGGCGCTGCGTCTGGAAGACAAGATCGGCAACCTGCAACCGGGTTCCGACGCCGACTTCCTGGTGCTCGATTACAATGCCACGCCGCTGCTGAGCTACCGCTTGAAGCAGGCCAACAACATTGCCGAAACGTTGTTTGTGTTGATGACGCTGGGCGATGACCGCACGGTGCAGCAGACGTATGCGGCGGGGGCTTTGGTGCATCAACGCTAATTTTCTCCCGCCCCATGATCGTTCCCACGCTCTGCGTGGGAACGATCATGCAGGCACAAAAAATCCCCCGGTACTTTTCAGTCCGGGGGATTTTTATTGCCTGTCAGATTGCTATCGCTGGCAAGCCAGCTCCCACAGGGCTTTTTGGGGTTTACCAAATCTGCGATACACCGAGAAACCTGTGGGAGCTGGCTTGCCAGCGATTGGGGACAACTCGGTCTGACTTAGAGCTTGGCCGCAGGGCGCCCCGGCTTCTTGGTCTGCAACAAATGCGAGAACACCGCATGCAGATCATCCGACGCGCCTTCCTCGTCGAGGTTGAGCTTGCTGTCGATGTGATCCATGTGATGCATCATCAGATTCACCGCCAACTCACCGTCGCGTTTCTCGATCGCGTCGATCAACTGGGTATGTTCGTCGTACGAGCAGTGCGAGCGGTTGCCGCTTTCATATTGGGCAATGATCAGCGACGTCTGCGAAACCAGGCTGCGCTGGAAACTGATCAACGGAGCGTTCATCGCCGCTTCTGCCAGTTTCAGGTGGAATTCGCCCGACAGACGAATACCGGCGCCGCGATCGCCACGGGAAAAACTGTCGCGCTCGTCGTTGACCATCTGCCGCAATTCGGCGATCTGCTCGGCCGTCGCGTGTTGCACCGCCAATTCAGTGATCGCACGTTCGACCAGACGGCGAGCGAGAAACACCTGACGGGCTTCTTCAACACTTGGGCTGGCGACCACGGCGCCACGGTTTGGCCGCAACAGCACCACGCCTTCATGGGCCAGACGCGACAGCGCGCGGCGAATGATGGTGCGGCTGACCCCGAAGATTTCCCCCAGCGCTTCTTCGCTCAATTTTGTGCCGGGCGCCAGACGCTGTTCGAGGATGGCCTCGAAGATATGCGCGTAGACAATATCGTCCTGGGTTCCGCTGCGGCCGGCTTTGCCTGCTCGCGGTTGTTTCTTGAGGGGTTGCAACTGTTCGTTCATGGGCACTCGAGTCGGGAGAACTGCGGCGAATAGACCGTGACTGTAATACGGCACAGTAGGTCGCTGGCAAGTATCGCGTAAAAAACAGCGCGATTGTACACAATGGAAGGTGGCAACACGACTGTACGGCTGTTTGTGACTTCCGCTGTATTGCAACGATCCGTTACGTTTGAGTTTAGGCTTGATCGCAGAATCCGCCGTCAGAACACCACCTCCCCTGTAGGAGCTGCCGAAGGCTGCGATCTTTTGACTTTGATTTTAAGAAGCAAGATCAACAGATCGCAGCCTTCGGCAGCTCCTACAAGGGCTGGCGCCATGGCGGACATCTTCATCTGTATAAGGAACACCGCCGTCATGAACGACGCCACCCACACTCAACTGCGCCCCTTGGCCGACACTTCGCCGTCGGCCATCGTCGCCGGTTTCATTGCGATGATGACCGGTTACACCAGCTCACTGGTGCTGATGTTTCAGGCCGGGCAAGCGGCGGGCCTGAGCAGCGGGCAGATTTCTTCGTGGATCTGGGCGATTTCCATCGGCATGGCGGTGTGTTCGATCGGCCTGTCGCTGCGTTATCGCACGCCCATCACCATCGCTTGGTCGACACCCGGCGCAGCGTTGCTGATCACCAGCCTCGGCGGCGTGAGCTATGGCGAGGCCATCGGCGCCTACATCACCTGTGCAGTGCTGGTGACGATCTGCGGCCTGACCGGCAGCTTCGAACGCCTGGTAAAAAAGATCCCCGCTTCACTGGCAGCGGCATTGCTGGCCGGGATTCTGTTTAAGATCGGCAGCGAAATCTTTGTCGCCGCACAGCACCGCACCGGGCTGGTGCTGGTGATGTTCTTTACTTATCTGCTGATCAAACGCCTGTCGCCACGTTATGCCGTGCTCGCCGCGCTGCTGATCGGCACCGCGCTGTCGGGCTTTATGGGCCTGCTGGATTTCAGCGGTTTTCATCTGGAAGTAGCGACGCCGGTATGGACCACGCCGCACTTCTCGCTGGCGGCGACCATCAGCATCGGCATCCCACTGTTCGTGGTGGCCATGACTTCGCAGAACATGCCCGGGATCGCCGTACTGCGCGCCGACGGTTACAACGTGCCGGCCTCACCGCTGATCACCACCACCGGCATCGCCTCACTGCTGCTGGCGCCATTCGGCTCCCACGGCATCAACCTCGCCGCCATCAGCGCGGCGATTTGCACCGGGCCACACGCCCATGAAGATCGCAACAAGCGCTACACGGCTGCAGTCTGGTGCGGGATTTTCTACGGGATTGCCGGAGTGTTCGGCGCGACATTGGCGGCGTTGTTTGCCGCGTTGCCGAAAGAACTGGTGCTGTCGATTGCCGCATTGGCGCTGTTTGGCTCGATCATTAACGGTTTGAGCATTGCCATGGCCGAGGTGAAGGAACGTGAAGCGGCGCTGATTACCTTTATGGTCACGGCGTCGGGGTTGACGCTGTTTTCCATCGGTTCGGCATTTTGGGGGATTGTGGCGGGGGTTTTGACGCTGGTGATTCTGAATTGGCGTAAAGCTTAGGATCAAAAGCCCCTCACCCTAACCCTCTCCCGGAGGGAGAGGGGACTGACCGAGGTGTTTGGAAGACATACGCCGACGTGGGATACCGAGTCGAACTCAAATTTTGAAAAGCCTACAAATCGGCCCCCTCTCCCTCGGGAGAGGGCTGGGGTGAGGGGCAGCTCCACCGCAAATCCCAAACCGAACAGCCAAACCCCAGACGAAAAAAAACGGCGACCCGAAGGTCGCCGTTTTTTTCAGTATCACTTAGCCGCGTTGATCGGCTTTTCCGGATACCAAACGTCCAGCAGCGGGCTGATTTCAGCCTTGGTCAGCTCGGAACGGTTTTTCAGCCAGGCTTCAACGGCAGCGCGCTGCTCTTCGTTGACCGAGCCACGCTTCTGCAGGCATACCAGACCGAAGTCGTCGCCGCCCACATAACCCAGACCATTGGCTTCCATGGCTTCTTTGATGAAGGCTTCGAGGAAAGCGTCAATGGCTTCTTCGGACAAGTCTTCTTTGAAGTCCAGGTTCAGTTCGAAACCCAGCTCTTGAAATTCATCAACGCACAGTTTTTTGCGCAGACGCTGGGAACGGTTAGTCGCCATTGGAACAATCCTCTTAAGTATTAACGGCCGGCACTTTACCAGTTTAAGCCGCCGATTGCCCGACTCTCTGGCCCCTGAAGCCGACCGCCTGTAAAAAAATAACGTATTGGCCGGCCCCGACAAGGCACAAGCTGTAACACCTTGGGGCATAATGCCGACACTTTCATGACCGCTGAGGGCTTTTTCATCCATGCCCTCGTTATTTTCCCCTCGGCTGTAGGGTTTTATTTCATATGATCAAATCGTTGCGTCCTCTATTGCTCGCCGGCCTTCTTTTGCCCCTGGCCCTGCCTGTTTCTGCTGCCACCATCAATACTTCCCTCACCCCGAATGTCGAAAAGGCCCTCAAAGCGAGCAAATTGCAGCCCAGCGCCCTGTCGTTGGTGATGGTGCCGCTGGACGGCCCGGGCACGCCGACCGTGTTCAACGCCGACGTGTCGGTCAACCCGGCCTCGACCATGAAACTGGTGACCACTTACGCGGCGCTGGAAATGCTCGGCCCCAACCATCAGTGGAAAACCGAGTTCTATACCGATGGCGATCTGAACGGCGGCATCCTCAACGGCAATCTCTACCTCAAGGGCGGCGGCGATCCAAAGCTGAACATGGAAAAGCTCTGGCTGTTGATGCGCGATCTGCGCGCCAACGGTGTGACGCAAATCACCGGTGACCTGATCCTCGACCGCAACTTCTTCGTGCAGCCAGTGCTGCCGGAGTTCAACGATGACGGTAATGACGAGAACAAGCCGTTCCTGGTCAAACCCGACTCTTTGCTGGTCAACCTCAAGGCCCTGCGCTTTGTCGCCCGTAACGATAACGGCCGGGTACTGATCTCGGTTGAGCCGCCGATTGCCAGCGTGCGCATCGAAAACACTGTCAAAGCGCTGCCCTCCAAGCAGTGCACCGGCGGCGTGCGCTACAACCCGGTGCCGCAGGCCGATGGCAGCGTAACCGTGACCGTGGCCGGCCAGTTGGGCGAAGGCTGCAGTTCGCAGACTTATCTGTCGCTGCTCGACCACGCGACCTACACCGCCGGCGCGGTGCGCGCGATCTGGAAAGAGCTGGGTGGCAGCATTCAGGGCAAGGATCGTCTGGCCTCGACACCGAGCAACGCCAAACTGCTGGCTCGTGCCTACTCGCCGGACCTGGCGGAAATCATCCGCGACATCAACAAATACAGTAACAACACCATGGCCCAGCAGCTGTTCCTCAGCCTCGGTCAGCGCTTCCGCAACGACGCCGACGGGGATGACGCCAAGGCAGCGCAGCGCGTAGTGCGTCAATGGATGGCGAAGAAAGGCATCACCGCGCCACATCTGGTAATGGAGAACGGCTCTGGTTTGTCGCGTGCCGAACGTGTCAGCGCCCGCGAGATGGCGAGCATGCTGCAAGCGGCGTGGCACAGCCCGTATGCCGCGGAATACATCAGCTCGCTGCCGATTGCCGGTACCGACGGCACCATGCGTAAACGCCTGAAGACCACCGCGATGCGCGGAGAGGCGCACGTCAAGACTGGCACCCTGAACACCGTGCGCGCGATTGCCGGCTTCAGCCGTGACGTGAATGGCAACACTTGGGCGGTGGTGGCGATCCTCAATGACAAGGCACCGTTTGGTGCGTCGTCGGTGCTGGATCAGGTGCTGCTGGATCTGTACAAGCAGCCGAAACTGCCGCAGACCGCTTCGGCCCTGTAACGCAGTCAGAAAACACCACAAAAACTTGTGGGAGCTGGCTTGCCAGCGATTGCGGGATGTCAGTCACTGAATATGCTGACTGAAATGACGCCATCGCTGGCAAGCCAGCTCCCACAGGGTTTGTGGTATTGAATGTCAGCTCATCTGCTCGACGCGATCGCGCCCGCGCTGTTTTGCCATATACACGCCCGAATCCGCCCGCAACAGCAGCGCATCCGCGCCCTCCCCCGGTCGCCAACTGGCGATACCAAAACTCGCCGTGACCACGCCGACCACATCCACCGGCGCACTGCGCAAGCCCTGCCAGAGCTCGATCGCCAGCGTGTGCGCATGCTCGCCGTCGATGTCCGGGCACAGCACCATGAACTCTTCGCCGCCCAACCGACAGAACACATCGGTGCGCCGCAGACGATGGCCGATGCGTTCGCACACCGCTTGCAGCACCCGATCGCCCACAGCGTGGCCGTACTGATCGTTGATACGTTTGAAATGGTCGATGTCGAGCATGATCACCGACAACTCACCGCCGCCGCGCTCGACCCGGGCCATTTCCGTGGTCAGGCGCTCTTGGAAGTAGCGACGGTTGTGAATGCCGGTCAGCGAGTCAGTCACTGACAGCGCGCGCAATTCTTCTTCCACACGTTTCAGGTCGGAAATGTCCGAGATATAGCCGTGCCAGAGCACGCCGCCGCCCGGCAGTTCTTCCGGCGTCGCCTCGCCGCGCACCCAGCGCAGGCCGCGCTCGGGCAGTTGCACGCGGTATTCCTCGCGCCATGGGCTGAGGCTGTCGGCCGAGGCGCGAATCGACGAGCGCACCCGGGAAACGTCTTGTGGATGAATGCGCGTGAAGATCGCCTCGGCATTCAACAGCAGCACGTCCGGCTCCAGCTCGTAGATCTCGCGGATGCCGTCGCTGGCGTAGATCACGCTGAAACGCCCGTCGAATTCCATCTTGAACTGATAGATGCCACCAGGCACATGCGCGCTGAGTTTCTTCAGCAACACGTCCCGCGCCGCCAGCACCTCATGCACGCGCTTACGCTCGGTGATGTCGATGCAAATCGCCAGATGGCCGACCCACAAGCCCTGCTCATCCAGTACCGGGGTGGCGAGCATGTTCACCGGTAGATGACTGCCATCGCTGCGCACCAGCGTCCATTCACGGGCCTCGTGGCCGCCAACTTCGCCGCCTTCGACCAGCATCGCGTGGCAGGTCGGGATGGTTTTGCCGTAGCGCGCGCTCAGCTCGGCAGCGCGGCTGGTCAGCTCACGGGACAGGTGCAGGTTTTCCAGGGTCATGTGGCCGACCACCTCGGCACTGCTGTAACCGAGCATTTGTTCGGCGCCAGGGTTGAAGGTATTGATCACACCGCGCAAGTCGGTGGCGATGATCGCCACTTGCGTCGCCGCATTCAGCACGCCGCGCAACTGTCCGTGGGTGCCGCGCAATTCCTGTTCGCTGGCGTGCAGCTCCTGCGTGCGCAGCTCGACCATGCGCAAGGCGCGCTGACGCTGACTGACCAGCACGTAGAGCAAAGCGCTGAGCAGCAGACTGAGCAATCCACCCAGAATGATCACGCTGCCAACCGAGGAATGGTTGGCCTGTGCGAAGGCGTCGCTCGGCATAATATCGACCTGATAGTCGTGATCGGCCATGCGCAACAAGCGCGTGGCCGACAGGTCACTTGGTGCTGGCTCGTTGGTCGACTCGAACAACACTTCGTGCTGATCATTGGTCGACATGTCGAGAATGCGCACCGACAGATAATCATGGAAGGCATCCGGCAAACCGTCGGCCAGCAACTGACGCATGCTGATCACCGCCATCACATAGCCAAACGATTGGCGCTCGCCACTGTGGCTTACCGGTGCCACCAGCAGCACGCCGCGCGCATAGGACGGCTCGATGCTGACCAGGTGCATCGGTTGCGACACCGCCAGCCCGCCGCGTTTGTCGGCACGTTGCAGGGTGTCCCGACGCAACGGCTGCGCCAGCAGGTCATAGCCCAGCGGTGAGCCGAGCCGACTTTGCGTCTGGCTATAGAGCACCGGCACGTATTCATCGCGCACGCCCGCCAGTTGCAGCTCGCCCTGTGCATTCAGCTCACGGATCGTGAAGTGGGTCTGGCCTTCGTCACGCACTCGCTGCTCGAATGCGGCGCGCTCGGCGCCATTGACCTTGCGGGCAAACGAATAAGCCTGGGTGCGCATCAATAGGGGTTGGGTGTAGCCGTCGAACTCGGCGCGGGACACCGATTCGGAGTTAGCGAAGAAGCGGCGCAGGCCGTCAAGGCGTTGTTCCTGATCCTGAAAGCGTTCTTCGATGCGGGTGTAACGTTCATTGGCCAGCAGTTGGAAACGCTGACGGGTCTGTTGCTGAAACTGATTGAGGGTGGCCCAGGCGAGCAGCCCCGTGAGAATCCCGCCGGCGAGCAATACCAGCAGCGCGACCAGCCAGGCCGAGACGTCTTCACTGATGAAACCCAGAATCTTTGGGCGCACGGGGTGCAACGACATAAGACAACTCACTACGCCAGCATTTACGGGAAAACCCCATTGACCGTGTGTGAGTTATAGCTATTAGCCACTAATTTAGCTAGCGCGGGCAGATCCACGGAGCCTTTAAAAATCAAGGCTCTGTGGATCCAATTGCGCAAAGCGTCAACGAGCCGTGATTTTCCAGGCGCGGTGGATCTTGGTGTTGCGGGCAAAATCCGGATCGATGGTCTGTGCGCTGATTTCCTCGACCGCGTAACGCTCAGCGAGGTTTTCTTCCAACTGGAACTTGCGGAAGTTGTTGGAGAAATACAGCACACCACCTGGCGCCAGACGCGCCATGGCCAGGTCGATCAAGTGCACCTGATCACGCTGCACGTCGAAGATGCCTTCCATGCGCTTGGAGTTGGAAAAGGTCGGCGGATCGATGAAGATCAGGTCGTACTCGTCCCGGCTGCTTTCCAGCCACGCCATCACATCGCCCTGCTCCAGACGGTTCTTGTCCGAGTAACCGTTCAGCGACAGGTTGCGGCGCGCCCAGTCGAGGTAGGTTTTCGACAGGTCGACGCTGGTGGTGCTGCGCGCACCGCCCTTGGCCGCGTGCACGCTGGCGGTCGCGGTGTAGCAGAACAGATTGAGGAAGCGCTTGCCGGCGGCCTCTTTCTGGATGCGCATGCGCATCGGGCGGTGATCGAGGAACAGACCGGTGTCGAGGTAGTCGGTGAGGTTGACCAGCAACTTCACGCCGCCTTCGCTCACTTCATTGAACTTGCCTTGCGCCGCCTGACGCTCGTACTGCTTGGTGCCGCTCTGGCGCTCGCGGCGTTTGACCACCACGCGGCTCTTGTCGACGTTCAGCGCCTGCGGAATGGCCGCCAACGCGTCGAACATACGCGCCGAGGCTTTTTCCGGGTCGATCGACTTCGGCGCGGCGTATTCCTGGACGTGCACCCAATCGTGGTACAGGTCGATGGCCATCGCGTACTCAGGCATGTCGGCATCGTAGACGCGGTAGCAATCAATGCCTTCGCGCTTGACCCACTTGCCCATCGCCTTGAGGTTCTTCTGCAACCGGTTGGCAAACATCTGCCCGCCTTCGCTCAAGCGCGGCTGCTCGATCACCGGCGCCGGGGCAGGCGTTGGTTTGATCGGGTTGCCGTTCTTGTTGAACTTGCGTTCTTGCGGCTCGTCCGGGGTTTGATCGTAAGCCGCTTGCTCACGCTCGGCCTGACGCTGTTCCGGGGTGCGACGCTCGCCAGTGACGAACTGATCCGGCAGCACTTTGATCAACAGCAGTTTGCACGGCAACGCGCCGTTCCAGAACGAATACTGTTTGTGGCTGCGGATGCCCATGCGCTTGCCCAGGTCCGGCGCGCCGGTGAACACCGCCGCTTCCCAGTTCAGGCAGGCCTGACGCAGGCGCTCGCCGAGGTTCTGGTAGAGGTAGAGCAGGCTGGCTTCGTCACCGAGACGCTCGCCGTATGGCGGGTTGCAGATCACCAGACCTTTCTGGTTCTGATCCGGACGTGGCTCGAAGGTCGCGACTTCGCCCTGGTAGATCTTGATCCACTCGCTCAGGCCCGCACGCTCGACGTTGTTGCGGCCCGGCTGAATCAGCCGAGGGTCGGCTTCATAACCGCGAATCCACAGCGGTGGCTTGGCCAGACCGGCAGCGGCACGCTCGACGGCTTCTTCATGGAGTTTTTTCCACAGCGCCGGCACGTGCCCGAGCCACGCGGTGAAGCCCCACTGCTCGCGGCGCAGGTTCGGCGCCATGTCGGCGGCAATCATCCCGGCTTCGACGAGGAACGTACCGACACCGCACATCGGGTCAGCCAGCGCCCCGCCTTCGGCAGCAATGCGCGGCCAGCCGGAACGGATCAGGATCGCCGCTGCGAGGTTTTCCTTCAGCGGTGCAGCGCCCTGCTGCAGACGGTAACCGCGCTGGTGCAGGCTGTGGCCGGACAGATCAAGGGACAGAATCGCTTCGCCGCGATCCAGACGCAGGTGAATGCGCAGGTCCGGGTTGAGCTTGTCGATCGACGGACGGTCGCCCTGCGGGGTGCGCAGTTTGTCGACGATGGCATCCTTGACTTTCAAGGCGCCGAAGTGGGTGTTGTCGATGCCCGAGCCATGGCCACTGAATTCAACAGCCAGGGTGCCATCGCTGAGCATGTGATCTTGCCAGTCGATGTCGAGCACGCCGTGGTACAGGTCTTCAGCGTCTTTCATCGGGAAACGCTTGAGCACCAGCAACACGCGGTTGGCCAGACGCGACCAGAGGCACAGGCGATAAGCGGTTTCCATGGTCGCCATGCCACGCACGGCGGAAGTGTGCTCGCGCGCTTCTTCAAGGCCAAGCCCGACGGCTTCCTCGATGAGCAGGCCTTCAAGGCCTTTAGGGCAAGTGAGGAAGAGTTCGAAACGGTCGGACATGGTATTTCCAGAGCCTTTGGCTAGTGAATCGGCAACGCATTGCCGATCCGGTTTTCAATCAGGCGCTTTTCTAAAAGAACGCCCGCGTGGCACGAAGGTGTGCCGTTCCATCCCCGCTGCTCGGGTTAAAAGAGCTTAGATGCCGGGACAGATAAAAAAGTTGATGAAACAAAAAGTCTTAAAGCGACCCTTCGTCGCTTTATAACCCAGCGCAAACGTGGGTCATTCTCACTAAAGAATTAACCCCATCATCCAGCGCGGGGCCGATCATACCGGGGTTTGCTGAAAAACCGTGCATGAAACCCGTCGTTACTTATGGCTGTAGCACTAATTTCGTTACGTCCTTATGACAAAACGATCATTCCCTCGATGTGACTCATTGGTTAGAACTGAGCACAGGTTGACGTCGCAACGGCGTCAACACCTTGGCTCGCCACGCCGGCAGCGAGCCGCACCATGGCAGGTTTTTTCTGCCAGACCTCAGTTGAGGTCAACGCGACACAAAACAGTCAACAAGTGAGGGAAACACCCTATGAGAAGACTTAAGCGTGATCCGTTGGAAAGAGCATTTTTGCGCGGATATCAATATGGCGTTGGTGGTAAATCCCGTGAGCTTTGCCCATTTACTCTACCGTCGGTACGTCAAGCCTGGATCAACGGCTGGCGAGAAGGACGCGGCGACAACTGGGACGGTATGACCGGCACTGCGGGAATCCACAGACTCAACGAACTTCACGCCGTCGGCTGACACAGGGCATTTATTCCGACACGACAATCTGAATTTGTAACGACTTACCATGCACGTCCTTCCCGGACGGCGGGCTGCGGCCCAGGGGCTCCTTCGAGGAGCCCTTTTTTATGCCTGTCTGGCTGACACACATCTCGTGTAGGAGCTGCCGAAGGCTGCTCCTACATTGGCCTGGTCAGCCTAGGGTTATTTGCGCAGGGCGGCGATCGCGTCTACCGACTCACGAATCAGCGCCGGGCCTTTATAGATGAAGCCCGAATAGATCTGCACCAGACTCGCACCAGCGGTGATCTTCTCGGCCGCATGCTTGCCTTCAGTAATCCCGCCAGCCGCAATGATCGGCAACCGCCCCGCCAACTCACCGGCCAGCACCTTCACAGTATGGGTGCTCTTCTCACGCACCGGCGCGCCGGACAAACCGCCCGCCTCGTCGCCATGCTCCATGCCTTCAACGCCAACACGGCTGAGGGTGGTGTTGGTCGCGATCACCGCGTCCATGCCGGTTTCGATCAGTGCCTGGGCCACCTGCGCGGTTTCTTCATCGGTCATGTCCGGTGCGATCTTGATCGCCAGCGGCACATGCTTGCCGTGACGCAAGGCCAGTTCGGCGCGGCGTGTGGCCAGATCGGCGAGCAACTGCTTGAGCGAATCACCAAACTGCAGGCTGCGCAGGCCCGGGGTGTTCGGCGAACTGACGTTGACCGTCACGTAGCTGGCGTGGGCGTACACTTTGTCCAGGCAGATCAGGTAATCGTCGACCGCACGTTCAACCGGCGTATCGAAGTTCTTGCCGATGTTGATGCCCAGCACGCCTTTGTATTTCGCCGCAGCCACCCGCGCCAGCAGGTTATCAACACCGAGGTTGTTGAAACCCATGCGATTGATGATCGCCTCGGCTTCCGGCAAGCGGAAGATTCGTGGTTTCGGGTTGCCCGGCTGCGGACGCGGGGTCACGGTGCCGATTTCAACAAACCCGAAACCCAGTTGCGCAAAACCGTCGATGGCCGCGCCGTTCTTGTCCAGACCGGCCGCCAGACCCACCGGGTTCGGGAATTCAAGGCCCATGACGGTGACTGGCTTCTTCGCCGGTGCCTTGCACAGCAAGCCGTTGAGGCCCAAACGCCCACCCGCGCCGATCAGATCCAGCGACAGATCGTGGGAGGTTTCCGGGGAAAGTTTGAACAACAGCTGACGGGCCAGGGTGTACATGGGCGGCGATGACTCGGGCGGCGAAAAGAGGCGGCGATTATAGCCGGGCATCGACCTGCGGCGCGAGGCGCACGCGCAAATCGCTGTCTCTGGCATATGCCTTGCACCCTCCTGGCTATCAGCGCGCCGGCCAATGACGGCAGGCGGGCACGGACAATGGCGTCGTCTTCGGGGTTTGCCTGCGCAAAGTCCGTGGCGGCGCTTTTTTTTCGAGGTACGCAGGATGAATGAACCTTCGGTAGGGCCACTGGCCTGGGTCAATGGCAGCGATGCCCCGGAAAAAAGCGCAATCAACCTCGGTTTCATAGCCCTGAGCGATTGCGCCTCGGTGGTGGTCGCAGCCACACAGGGCTTCGCCCAGCCTTACGGATTGACGCTGAACCTCAAGCGCCAGACGTCCTGGGCCAACTTGCGCGACAAACTGGTCAGCGGTGAACTGGATGCCGCGCACAGTCTGTACGGCCTGATCTACGCCGTGCACCTGGGCATCGGCGGGGTCGCCCCGACTGATATGGCCGTGTTGATGGGCCTCAACCAGAACGGTCAAAGCCTCAACCTCTCCCACGGCCTGCAAAACCTCGGCGTGAACAGTCCTGAAGCGCTGGACCGCCACGTGCACCAAAGCCGCGCAAAACTCACCTTCGCCCAGACCTTCCCCACCGGCACTCACGCGATGTGGTTGTATTACTGGCTGGCGAGTCAGGGCATTCATCCATTGCAGGATGTCGACAGCGTGGTGGTGCCGCCGCCGCAAATGGTCGCGCACTTGCAGGCCGGGCGCATTGATGGTTTTTGCGTCGGCGAACCGTGGGCGGCCAGCGCGGTGCAGCAAGATCTGGGTTTTACCCTGGCCACCAGCCAGACCATCTGGCCCGATCACCCGGAGAAAGTCCTTGGCTGTACCCGTGAATTTGTCGAGCAATACCCCAACACCGCGCGGGCGCTGGTGATGGCGATCCTCGAGGCCAGCCGTTTCATCGAAGAAAGCCCGGAAAACCGCCGTAGCACCGCGCAGTTGCTTAGCGCGCCGGAATATCTCGATGCGCCAGTGGCGTGCATCGAACCGCGTTTTCTCGGTGACTATGCCGATGGCCTCGGCAATCGCTGGCAGGATCCGCACGCGCTGCGCTTTCACGGTAACGGCGAAGTGAATCTGCCGTATCTGTCGGACGGCATGTGGTTCATGACCCAGTTCCGCCGCTGGGGCTTGCTGCGTGAGGATCCGGATTACCTCGCCGTTGCCCGCCAGGTTCAGCGTCTGGACGTCTACCGCGACGCCGCCACCGCTGTCGGCGTCGCCGCGTGGGGCACCGACATGCGCAGCAGCCAGTTGCTCGACGGCAAGATCTGGGACGGCAGCGACCCGGCCGGCTACGCGCGCAGTTTCAAACTGCACGCGTTGAACGACGATGCCCCCCTTCTCGCCCGCCGCTGACAGGAGACCGCGAACATGTTGCGCATTCTGTTGATCAACGACACGGCGAAAAAAGTCGGCCGCTTGAAAGCCGCACTGACCGAGGCCGGTTTCGAAGTGATCGACGAATCCGGCCTAACCATCGACCTGCCCGCGCGCGTCGAAACGGTGCGCCCGGACGTGATCCTGATCGATACCGAGTCACCCAGTCGCGATGTCATGGAGCAAGTGGTGCTGGTCAGCCGCGACCAGCCACGACCGATCGTGATGTTTACCGACGAGCATGACCCTGGAGTGATGCGGCAAGCGATCAAGTCCGGGGTCAGTGCCTACATTGTCGAAGGCATTCACGCCCAGCGTTTGCAGCCGATTCTCGATGTGGCGATGGCGCGCTTCGAAAGTGATCAGGCCTTGCGCGCGCAATTGCAGGCCCGCGACCAGCAATTGGCTGAGCGCAAGCGCATTGAGCTGGCCAAAGGGCTGTTGATGAAGATGAAGGACTGCAATGAGGAAGAGGCCTACACCCTGATGCGCCGCCAGGCCATGAGCCGGCAGCAGAAGCTGATTCAGGTGGCGGAGCAGATTATCGCGATGAGTGAGTTGCTCGGGTGAAAGCGCTGACCGCTTGAAAAGCCCCTCACCCTAGCCCTCTCCCAGAGGGAGAGGGGACTGATTTGGGGGATGCTCACGAAGTACGCCGATCTGTGATTTCTGCTGTGAATCCATAATCGACCCGGTCTTTCAGGTCGGTGTTTGACGTCAGACACCTCGGTCAGTCCCCTCTCCCAGAGGAGGGGGAAATGCTCGCGAAGTACGCAGACCTGTAGTTTTCTGATGTAAATCCATAATCGACGCGGTCTTTCAGGTCGGTGTTTGACGTCAGACACCTCGGTCAGTCCCCTCTCCCAGAGGAGGGGGAAATGCTCGCGAAGTACGCAGACCTGTAGTTTTCTGATGTAAATCCATAATCGACTCGGTCTTTCAGGTCGGTGTTTGACGCCAGACACTTCGGTCAGTCCCCTCTC
>NZ_JAUJWZ010000029.1:0-64395 GCF_031931925.1 Pseudomonas sp. rhizo66 | reverse complement strand
GCCAGCCGACACCGCCGGCACCACCGCGACCGTGATCTACAAGGAAACGGTCAAAGACGATGAAATTTTCATGTCCTGGCTCGGCTCGATCACCGGCGAATACCCCGACTCGATCAAGCTGAACGAATTCACCGCCGGCAAGGAAGTGCCGTTCACCATCCCGGCAGCGATGATCAAGGGCAATGAAGGCGGCACGGTCGAGGTCAAGTACGAGATCGAACGCGCGGCGGGCGGGACGAGTTATTCGGATACGTTGAAGTTCAGTGTCGGCGTGGCGCTGGATCTGAAAGCGCCGAAAATCAAGGAAGCCCCGAACGACAGCAGCCTCGACCCGCTCAATGCCCAGAACACACTGACCGCAGTGATCGACTATGACGGCATGCTGGTCGGCGACAAGATTATCGTCAAATGGACCGGCGCCCCCGGAACGCTGCCTGCCGGTTCGCACACCACGGATCCATGGCCGGTCACCCGCGTCGGCCCGCAGGAAATTCCGCTGGACGTCTCGGTGATCGCCTTCAACCTCGACAAGTCAATCACCCTTGACTACGCCATGACACGCGGCACCCAGGAACCGAAAGACTCGCAGATTCGTACGTTGGCGGTGTTGCAACTGCGCGTGGATCTTTCGCACTCACCGAAGATCATTCAGGCGGCCGGCGGTGGTAACGGCACTGAGCTGGATGTGTCGACGCTCACTGCTGCGGCCACTCTTCGTGGCGGTTTCTGGCCGCACATTGCCAGTGGCCAACGTGTCTGGATGGAGGTACAGGGCACCAAAAAAGATGATACCGAGTACAAACGCGTCGTGTGGAGAGGCCCAAGTAACGCCGTGAACGGGACCTGGATATCGCAAGGTTATCTCGATGCATCCTTGCCTTTGGCTGACCTGCAGTCGTTAAAGGATCTCAGCCCACTCAACGTGTCTTTCATGGCAACGCCGGACCGCAGCACGGATGAAAACCTCGCGCTGAGTTTTCCGGTGCGGACTTATACGGTCAAAAACGTCGTAGAGGTGCTGCCGACTATTGAGTCAATCAAGGAATCGCCCGGCGGGGAAGAAATCCCACACGGCAGCCCGACAGTAAAAACAGCGGTCACGCTGAGTGGTAAGGCCACCCCGGGCAAAAAAATCGATCTGGCCAATAACGGCGCGGTGATGCCGAATACCGAAATTCAAGTAGATTCAAAGGGGGAATGGACATTCCAACTGACCGGACTCGTTGTCGGGAATACCTACAAACTTAGCGCCCGACGCAAGGACGGCACACCCTCGAATACCCGCAATGTTGTTGTGGTCGCGCTGGTAGTGCCGACGCTGGACAATGTGCTGGATGACAAAGGCATCGAGGTACCTGATCGTCAATTCACCGTCAGCACCCAGTTGAAACTCAAAGGCACAGCGAGCTACGGTCAGGAGGTCGAAATTTTTGAAGGAAACGGCCCGAGCCACACCTCCAAGGGGGTGGCCACAGCCTCGACAACAACAGGCATATGGGAGTTGTCGATTACTGTTGCAGTGGGTGCCCGGAGGTTATACGCAGGATCGCTCTATACTCCGTCCCTACAATGGTCAAACGTGCGCACACTGACCGTAACGGAAGCCACCGCTCCAACACTGGACAATGTATTGGACGACAAAGGGGTGGTAGTGCCAAAGAATACAAACACTCTGAGTACATCTCTAACACTCAAAGGCAGCGCCAGCATCGGTCAGAACGTCGAAATATTCGACGGTACGACTTCCATAGGTGAAGTCACCGCTACATCGGGTATTTGGGAAAAGCTGATTACAGGTCTGAGCCTTACCTCGCACACATTCACCGCTAAAGCAGTATACGGTTCTGGAGCTGTCTCGACCGCGTGGAAGGTCACCGTGCAAGCATTCACACTGGATCGGTCGCCCATGAATCTCAATGGTTTATGTTTGATTCTGGATCCATCCAACTCACCCAGGTGGAAAAAATCGGGCGTTGTAGAACCAGGTACCACGCAAACTCGCCGTCCGACAGTAGCAGCAGAACCGGTTAGTTACGCGTCATCCAATCCATCAATCGCATCAGTCGATTCCTCTGGAAAAATAACCAGCGTAAACAAAGGCAAATCAATAATCACTGTAACTGACGCGAGATTGAATTCAGGAACCTACGAAGTGAACGTGACCAATGTTCATCGCATCACAATCCGCCGTGGCACCGTAACGTCCGCACAAGGAAATGCTTGGATTGCCTCTGTTGGTGGTATCAACGGCGGAGAATATGTAATGCACACACTGCAACGCTTGTGCTCAAATGATGGCGAACTAGGAACTCATTACACTGGATCGACTAGACAATTTTATAGCCTCACTTCTCTTTCAACTCAGGCCCTTCTACTGGTTACTGTTGCTGGCTCAGATTTGTCTCGCGATAGTGCGGTAGCCATGATCCCTGTTTAATCGTGTCTTTTGGCGATGTCGGGAGCACAAAGGGGACAGCACAAAGGGGACAGATTTATTTAACCAGTGATTTAAACAGTGAGGCTTGACCGGAATTTTTCCGCTGACCGGGATGGCCCTTTCGCGAGCAGGCTCGCTCCTACAGGGAAATGCATTCCAAATGTGGGAGCGAGCCTGCTCGCGAAGGGGTCAGTTAAGTCAATTCAAATCGCCTTTTAAACTCAGGTGTTTAAAAGACACCCCAAGACACGTCTCCGAGGCTACAAATTCTTGCGCCATTGCCTACAGCTACGCCAGAATCCGCCGGCTTGTGCGCTTTGGGGTCGGGTTCTATTGTGGATCGGTCGCTGACGAATCAGCGATCGGGTTTCGCAGCCCGGATCAATCAAGGCGCACAGCGCTTCAGTTCATTGCCATCAACTAAAGGCAATGGTGCTTCATGGCGGCTGTGCGCGGGATACCTTCGGGTATGCCGGGTACCTTGATTCCCGGTCTGCGAACCTGCGTACAGCTGCCACCTCTCTTCGTTTCGCAGCGAATGTGGCGGCTCCAGCAATCAAGGAGCTTCATATGATCAAACCAACGCCAAACCCACCCGAAACCGACCTCGCCTCCCCCTACGAATCCATCGATTCAAAAAAACTCAACGACGCCGCCGAACGCGCCCTCGATCACTACCTTTGCCCACCCGGCTCCCCCCCAACGCCACGCAAAACCCGCCGAATGTACGCCGTTACCGCAGACTTCAAAAACGAAGAACTGCTGGCCGACGCCAGCGAAACACTCGCTTCAGCCAGAACCATCGCCCATGACTTCGCCCACCTCATCCCCGCATCGCAGCGCAGAACGCTGCTGGGGATCGCGCAGCTGATCATGCTTGGTGAATTGGCGGTGAATCGGGTGATGGATAATCTGGAGTTGCCGGATTAGTTCGGGTCAGATCGTTCCCACGCTCCCGCGTGGGAATGCCTCCACGGACGCTCCGCGTTCGGCTCTGGAAGGCACGCAGAGCGTCCCGGGCTGCATTCCTTTGCTGCGCGTGGGAACGATCAATTTCTGTCGATCACACGGCTGCGCTTACACCGCCGAATGTGTGGGAACGGGCTTGCCTGCGAAGGCTGAATGACAGGCGCAGCCAATCTTCAGACAAACGAAACCCGCCGTTCCGACTTATCGGGGCGGCGGGTTTGTTTTTTGTGTCGCGTTTGTCGATGCGTCAGCTGTCAGGCTGGCATCGCTGGCAAGTCGAATCATCACACCGCTGCCGTCAACGGTTTAGGGGTATGGCCACTATTCGGCGGTGCCTGTGAAGTCGCCATCGCGAGCAGGCTCACTCCTACAGTTGAACCGGGTGCATCAGCAAGAGATCGGTCGGCTCGCAGGCCGCCATCGCTGGCAAGCCAGCTCCCACAGGGTTCGCGGTGTGCCCACATCTCATCAGTGATGATAGTCATCGCCAGCAGGCTGGTTTCCAGAGGGAATCTCGTTCAGGACTGAAACCATTCGTGGCGTTCGTTGAAGGTGTGGTGGATCAGGTCAGTCAGAGTCTGCACTTCAGCCACATTCTGCGACTCGGCATTAACGGCCAGCCAGGCCTGCAATTGCATGGGCTCGTCGAACAACCCCGGCAGTGCGATCAGGCCCCGATCAAAGCGGCTCATGTAAGCCGGCAACAACCCAATGCACGCGCTACAGCGAATCATCTCCAGCATCAACTCATAAGACTGCATCTGCACCACCCCGGCCAAGCGCTGTTCCACCAGTTCATTCCACGGCCGAAAGCTGTCGATCTGCCGGTCGTGTTGCCATTGCACCAGCATGAAGTCGGCGAGGTCATCAGGCGTGTCCGGGCGGGCGGTGACGCGGGAGTAGCGTTTGGCGATGTGCGGCAGGTAGTCGAGGCGCGCCAGCGCTTGCGGTTCGCTGGTGGCGAAGGTCGGGCCGGGGTGTGGGGTTTCGCCGTGGGCGAGCCAGAGGACGATGTCGGCGCTGACCGCACGCAGGGACAATTCGCTGTCCAGCGCGATGATTTCCAGACGTACGCTGGCGTTGCGGCGCAACAAGGCAATGAGGTCGCGGCCAAGGATGTCGTGCAGGATCGATTCGGCGACGGCGAGGCGAATCAGCGGCTGTTCGATCACCGGCAGTTTGCGCTCGTTGGCCAGCGCCACCAGTTTGGCCTGCAGTTGCTGGCCTTCGCGGGTGAGACTCAAGGCGCTGCCCTGAAAGCTGAACAGAGTGTGTTGCAGTTCTTGCTCAAGCTGGGCCAGTTGTTTGCGCAGCAAGGTCGCGCGCACGTTGAGGCTGCGCGCCGCTTGCATGAAACAGCCGCAGCGGGCGCTGACCAGGAAGTATTGCGCGACGTCGGCGTCAATCGTCGCGGCGTGTGCGAGCCACGGTTCGCTGTGGTCGTGCGGCCAATGGTAATCGGGGTTGCCCTGTCGTCCTGCGGGTTCGGTGAATGACATCGATGACTCCCTGTCGATCTTTGTATTTTGGTGGCTTCCAGCACTTTCCAACTATTTCTGAACCTAGTGGAGAACCTTGTGGGAGCTGGCTTGCCAGCGATGAGGCCGGCACATCCAACTTCATTTGTGCCTGACACTCCGCCATCGCTGGCAAGCCAGCTCCCACAGTGGTTTTGTGGTGTAGGTGAAATCAGCGTTTTTCCTCCAGGGCTTTGTTGAGTTCAGCACCGTCGATGCTCAGCGTAGCGGTGTTGAGCAGGCCGTCCAGATACGCCTGGGCAATCTGCTCCTGGCGCTGCGTGCGCAAGGCCTGGGTCAGTTGATCGCGCAGTTCGTCGAGGGTCGCGGTGCGTGCTGGCTGTTGCTCGGTGAGTTTGATCACGTGGAATCCGGCAGCACTTTGGACGGGATCGGAAACCGCGCCAACCTTGAGCCGCGCCACGACACCACGTACCTCTGGCACCAGTTGCTGCAACGGTTGCAGACCGCTATCGCCACCACGTTCAGCAGTGACACGATCCTGCGAATATTGTGTCGCCAGTGCAGCAAATTCCGCCGGCGTCGCCTGAGCTTTCTTGCTCAGCTCAGTGGCCTGCTTGCGCACCGCCTCAAGACCTTGCGGATCACTCAGCCCAAGGAAAATCTGGCTGACCCGATACAACGCCGGTGTCTGCCAGTTCGCTTTGCCTGCGTCATAGGCCTGCTGCAGTTCAGCGGCACTCGGGTAATCCGCCGGCACCTGGCTGACCGAACGCAAGTAATCGCGGAACACGATCTGCTCAGTCGCCGCCCGGGTCTGCCGCGCAACCTCCGGGCGTTGCGCCCAACCTTGGGCATCGGCCTGTTCGAGTACGGCTTTTTCCGCCAGACGCGTGCGAATCCAGCGCTCCAGCGCCTCACGATTACCGCGTAATTGTTCGCGGGTCTCTGGCGGGACTGTCGCCAGCAAGGCCTGAAGTTCCGCAGGGGTGACCTGCTGATTACCCAACCGCGCCACCGCCGGCCCCGTTGCAACCGCCGCTACGGGCGACGATTGCTGGGCGGCGACCGGGTCACTGCCCGGCCGCACCACCAGCGCCACGGCCACCACCAACAGCGCCACTGCCGCAACGCTGATCACCATGGCAGGCTTTTTCACAGCGCGACTTCCTCTTGCTCGGCGACAGCCGCTTTAGAAGTGGATGCTTGCGCTGCCTGAGTGAAATCACGCAGATAAACGATGAATTCCTGCAACAGGCGATCCCACAATTCCAGGTTGCCACGCAGGTGATCGTTGCTCACGCCCGCCGCCACGACCACATCCATTTCCATCACCAGAAACTCGCCCTGCAACGACAACCGCGCAAAACGACGGCTCGCGTTCCACTGTTCGGCCACACCCTGTGGCAACTCACCCTGCACGCGCAGCGCACAGCTGAAAGTAAAGTCGACGTAGCTGCCCTGCTCCACCGCCGGATTACCAAAACGTACTGCGTAGCCGATGCCCTGGCTAGCGCTGAGCAACTGGACGATGCCGTTCTGCTCGGTCTCATTGACACGATAACCGGCGGCTTGCAGGACTTCGGTCAGGGATTTTGGCGATACGTGGCTGATCAATTGAGTCATTGTTTCTTCCTTGTTTATCAGTCTTTTAAATCAGTGCGAGAGCGCGGCTTGTGGCGCGTCGAATTGAGTCTTGTAGAGGTCATCACCAAACCCCTGGGCCAGTTCATCGAACTTGACTCGGGCGCTGCCCGCGAAGGGCTGGCGGATCTTCATCACCTCGGCTACATCGATGTTTTCGTAGGCAGTGAGGATCTGTTTGGCGACGCCGTACATCTGCTGATTCTTGACTGAACATTGCTGCACTTGTGTGTCACGTTCAGTCAATTGCGCTTGAAGCTTAGACCGTTCTGCCTCTTTGGCACGGGCCAGCACCAGCAACTCGTCATAGGCCTTTTTGAACTTGCCGGTCTGCTCGGCGCTGGCCGCCACTTGCGCCTGCGCCTGGCTGTGCAGGCTCTGCTGCTGCCCGGCCAGTTGCTCAGCGACGCCTTTGGCCTTGGCCAGTTCAGCGCTCAATTGCTTGATTTGCGCCTGCGCAGCCTTGGCTTCGTTTTGCGCCGCCAGTTGCGCGGCGCTGGCCTGGGCCTGCTGACTTTGCAGGGCCTGCAACTGTTGCGTGGTGCTGCGCAATTGCGTGCGCAGGCGTTCTTCCATGCCTTCGGCATGCACCCCGGTGGCAATCAACAGCCCGAGCCCGAGCAACACAAATCGCGTTTTCATAACCCTCTCCCGGCGCCTTAGAAGCGCGTGTTGATCTCAAGCTGCAAGACGTCGATGTCGAACGGCGCGCCGTACACCGCTTCGGTACTCATCCAGCGACCGGTGGCGTAAACGTTCTTCGCCAGACCGTAGTTGCCGCCGATGAAGTAACCCTTGGCGTTGGTGCCGCCGAGGTGGAACGACGAGTCGTTGAAGCCGTCCGGCAAGGCGTCGGGCTGAATGTATTTGTAGCCAGCGAACATGTTCCAGTCGCCCTGCTTTTTCAGGTCCAGCGCGCTGCCGAGGGTGAACTGCACCATCCACGCATTGGCGCCGCTTTCGATGTCGCCGTTGCTGTCGAGGTTGTTGACGATTTGCCCGGCCGAACGTTTGCGCATGTCGCCTTCGTCATACGCGAGGTTGTGGATGTAGTTGCCCTGGCTACGCAGTTTGAAATCTTCAGGCAGGTCGGCGTCCCAAACCACGTTCAGGTCCAGCAGATTGAATTCGGAAGCGAGACCGACGAATTGCGGCTGCGGCGTGGTGGTCGGGTTGAGCGGGTTCGGCGTGATGTCACGCAGCAGGAACACGCTGTTGCCTTTCTGCATGAACGCCGCGCGGCTGCCGTCGCTGTCGCAGCCCGGCGCGCCGGCCCACGGTTCGCAAGGGCTGGAACGCTGGCCTTGAATGTCGTCAAAGCGGTAGTAAGCCAGTGCACCTTTCAAACGGTTGTTGCTGTTGATTGCCCATTTGGCGCCAATCTGCGCGCCGTACAGCCACTTGTTGTCGCTCTCTTCTTTGTCGAAGCCGTTGCTGCTGGCGGTGTCGTTGGTGTAATCCACCGGGAACGCACCGACGGTGCCGAACACGCCCCACTCACGGTTGAGTTTGTGGTCGAAAATCGCCGCCACGCCGTCGAAGTTCAAGTCGTTGGAATAGAGCATGTCGGTGGACATGAACGGGTTGGCGAAGCGCCCGCCGGTCAGGGTCAATTCATCCGTAGGCTTCCAGTTCAGGTAACCCTGATCGAGCCAGATATCTTTCTTGGCGAAGCCGCCACCGAGGCTTTGCGTGGTCGATACCGGGTTGTTGTCCGAGCCGGTGCCGATGCGGATGCCGGCGGTCCATTGCGGCGAGATCTCCGCTTTCATGCCCAGCCGCGCACGAATGCGGAATTGGTTGGTGCGGTCTTCGCGGGTGTTGAGCAGCGGCGGCAGATTGGTGCTGCTGTTCGGGTTTACGTCGTACGGGCCGTTGTTGTTGAGCTTGGCGAAGTCGACGATCTCGTTGCTGTTGCTGTCCGAGTAGTAGCGCGATTCGTCACGCAGACGAATGTCGCCGTCGAAACTGATGCGCGCTGCCCATTCCGGGAAGCTGTTGGGCGCGGCCCAGTTTTCCTGTTTGGCGGTGGCCATGACTTCGGCTTTGACCTGGTCGCGAATCTGGTCACGCACCGCTGCCGGCACATATTGCACACGGACATCGCCCGGCGCCGCCACTGGCCCGGCCGCGACGGCGGTGGATGCCGCTGCTTGCTTCGCCTGGGCCGCTTCGTTCTGCGCCTGAGCGATCAGCGCGTCGGCCTTGTCCTGTTTCAGAATGCCCTGCTCGACCAGCAAGCGGATCAGATTGATCGTGGCGTTCTCCGAGGGCGCAGGCGCTGCCACGGCCTGACCGACCAGGGTCGCAATGACCATGCCGACCGCCAGGGACAATCGATTCACATTGGAAATCATCTGCACACAACTCCTTTTGCCGAAGCGTAAATAAGTGAATTAACCCGGACGCCGTCCTTGCAGGGACAGGCGCACAGGCAACGTGATGGAGGCCGGTGGCCGTTCGCTCAGCGCCGGCGCACCGCGTAACGCGGCCAGCACTTGCTTATCAATTTCGGGGTTGCCGCTGGGCTTGATCAGCTCGACCCGGGTGATCTCGCCGACGCTGCTCAGCCAGACATCGGCCTGCAGCGAGAACGCGAGGTTGCGCAGCTCAGGGTTCTCACGCAGCAAACGCTGGAAGGTGAACGCCAGAAACTGGCTGTACGTCCCCGTGCCCAGACGCCCGCCACCAGTGCCAGCCATGCCGCCACCCTTGCCCGCGCCGATGTTGAAAGCGTCGTTGCCGGACTGCGCATCGCCGTCCATTTGCATCGGGTTGGCCAGATCATCCGCCGGGGATGGCGGCGCTTCTTCCTCGGGCTTGACCTCCTCCGGCTCCGGCGTTGGCTCCGGCTCGACGACTTTTTCTTCCACCGGGGTTTCCGGCTCCGGTGGTTTTTCCGGCGGCGGTGGTGGCGGTGGCGGCAACGGAATGATCGTCGGCACCTTCGGCGCTTCGCGGCGGATGCCGCTCATGTCATTGGCCCACTGCCACAGAAACCATGCGGCGAGCGCACCGATGAGCAATCCGGCGCCCCACTTCGCGTAACGCAGCGCTGGTTTTTTCACCGGCAGTGGCTCGATCGGAAGTTGTGCAGTCATGACTCAGCCCTGACTCGGTTTGCCGGTGACGAGACCGACCTGGGACAGTTCGAGCCGGCGCAACAGATCCAGCACTTCGATGACTTTCTGGTATTGCACGGTCGCGTCGCCGCGCACGATCACCGGGAAATCCGGGCTCTGCGCCTTCTCGATGCGCAGACGTTCTTCGAGTTCGGCCAGGGTCACCGGGTAGGCATCGAGAAACACCTGGCCGCCGTCGTTGACCGAAATCGCCTTGGTCTTGGCCTCGGACAGCGACACGGATGCGCTGGCCTTGGGCAGGTTGATCTGGATCCCGGAAACCTGTGCGGTGGCGGTGAGGATGAACATCACCAGCACCACCATCAGCACGTCGACCAGCGGGGTGATGTTGATGCTGTCCACCGCGGCATCGTCATCATCGTCGTGGGAGGCATTTACAGACGCCATGTCAGTGCTCCTCAGGCCGGTACGGAGTGGTTGGCGTGATGGCCGCGATGCGCCGCCTCACTGAACTGGCTCTCGCCGTGCATCTCCGCCAGTCGGGTGATGAACTCGTCGACGAACACGCGCATGTCGGCGCTGACTTCCTTGTTGCGGGTAATCAAGCGGTTGTAGCCAAACAGCGCCGGGATCGCGACGAACAGGCCCATGGCGGTAGCGAGCAAAGCGGCGGCCATACCGGGAGCGATGGCGTTGATGTTGACGTCACCGGCCATCGCCGTGCCGAGGAACACCACCATGATCCCCAGCACCGTGCCGAGCAGACCGATGTACGGGCCGCCGGCGATGGCGTTGGACAGGGTCGAGAGCTTCGAGCTCAGTTGCTGGTTTTCACGGGTGCGCACGCCGTCCATGGAGCAGCGGATGGCTTCGATGGTCGCCGCAGACACCGACGAGGTATCGGCGCCCTGTTCGCGACGGGTGCGGATCTCTTTGACCGCCACCAGGTACAGGCGCCACAGCGACGAATGCTGCAAGCGCTGGGTGAGTTGCGCGTCGTCGGCGAACATCTCCAGACGTGTGCCGACCTTGGCGAACTGCACACGGAAGTCTTCGTTGGCGGCAGTGACGCGGCTGAGGCTGCGGTTTTTGCGCAGCATGATGATCCACGACTGGAACATCATCAGCACCAGCACGGCGATGATTACCCAGGCGTCGATTGGCACCGCGTTGAGCAGGAAGCCCAGGCTGCCGAAACCGAAACCGGATTGCTCTTCATCGACGCCGTAAGCGACCAGTTTCGACTCGGCGCCTTGTGAGGTGGCGTCGGCCAGCAACAGCGGCGCCGGACGGGCAACTTTCGACAGACGCAGTTCGTCGATAGCGCCCACGAAGGGCTGGAGTGAACCCTCGTGCAGATCGGCGCCGATCGCCATGACCGAGTTGAAGGCCGGCATCGCCTGGGCGAGCGTCGCGCCTTCGCGGCCATTGATGTACAGGGTAACTTTGGCGCCTTCAACGGTCAGCGCAACGTGTTGCCATTGGCCCGGATTCAGCGCTTGTGTGGCGACAGCACGTTGGCCATCGATCTCCACAAACGGCACGCCTTGGCTCGCACCGATCAGCAAGCTGTTGGCGCCTTCGCGACGAGCGAGAATCAGTTGCTCGCCACTGGCCTGATCCAGACGCAGCCACGCACTGAAGGTGAACGCGCTACCGGCGTTGTGTTGCAGCGAAGGACTGGCCGGCAGCAACAACGGCTGGCCGCTGAACTGCAAGGCGCGCCCGACGACGCCGTCAATCGCCGCACCGGTCGCGCTTTGTGCGGTATTGCCGTAGGCCGTGGTGTCTTTGGCCGGGGTGCCGGTGGCGCCGTCGAAGTGATAGAGCGCGGTGTAATTCGGGTCGAAGGTCAGTTGGCCGTTGCCGGTCGCCGGCGCCTTCTGATTGCCGTAGTACATCCAGATGTCCTGGCGCTGACCGCCCTCGACATTCGGCACATCGACCCAGATCAGTGCCATGCCCATCAGCGCATCAAAACTTTCGATCTGGTGGTTGAGCACGGTTTTGTCATCGGCGGCGACAAAGCGCAGGTCCGAACCGTCCTCTTTCACTCCGTCGAAAGTGAAGTTGCCGGTGTGCAGGCGCACCAGCAGCGCAGTGCGGCCAAGAGCCTGATTGATCGCCGCACCTTGCGGCGTGGTGTCGACGGCGATCTGTTTGCGGTAGTGCCAGTCGTCCTGCCACCAGGCCTGAGCCGTGGCCGGGAGCACGAAGCCCAGGCAGATCAACAACGAAAGGAAGAGGCGCTGCATGAACGTGCTCCTTGTCAGAAAGTGGCTTGAAGGTTGAAGTGCAGGCGCGATTCCTGTTTCGAGGTGTTCGGCCCTTCGAGTAGCGGAAAGCCCCAGTCGAGGCTGCCAGACAGCCATTTGCTCAGGCTGGCGCGGGTGCCGAGGCCGACGCTGGCCAGGGCGTAATTGGCGTCCTGGTCCGGCAGTTCGTCGCGCAGATACAGTTGCGCGCCTTCGGCGAAGGCGTAGAAACGCCAGTCCTGCATCCACGTGCCGGCGTACTTGGCCAGCGACGGCGTGCGCAGTTCCTGGCTGAGCAGCAAGCCGTCATCGCCGGTGCGTTCGGCGGCCAGATAACCGCGCACCGAAGTCGCGCCGCCAGCGGAGAATTGTTCGTTGGAAACCAGTGGCCCCGACGCTAACTGGAACGCCGCTTTGCTTGCGCTTTGCCAGTCGCTGTCGAAGGTCCAGGTGTAATTGGTGTCGCCCTTGAGCACGGCAAAACTCGGCTTGGCGCGGTAGCGCTTGTAGTCGAAATCTTCGTCGGAACTGCCGTAGCCGAAAATGCTGCGGGTGGCTGCCACCAGGCTCAGGCCGAGGCCGAGTTGGCTCTTTTCGCTGTAGCGATAGCCGTTGTAAGCGAAGGTGAATGGCGCGTACTGCAGGGGGACTTTGTCGCTCTCGCCGGACAGGGTCAGGCGTTCGTCGAAGTCCTTGAAGTCGATGCCGGCCGACAGCGAGTTCGACCAGTTGCCGCTCGACGGCAGCGTGTAAATCGCCGAGACGCCGTAGCTGTGGCCCTTACCGAGCACGTTGCTGCCACCGATGGTGGCGACGTTGCTGTCGGACTGGTAACCGGAGAACTGCACGCTCCAGCGCTCGCTCAGCGGCGCGGTGTAGGAGCCCGACCAGACCTTGGCGTTGTCGGTCTCCTGCGGCGCGGTGAAGTAGGTCAGGTTGATGCTGTGGCCGAGTTGCCAGAGGTTGTTGTAGCCGAGACTGGTGACGGTGCGCAGCTTTTCGGTGTCGGCACTGTAGTCGTTGTTGAGGCCGACGCTGGCGGTCCACGGGTTCTGGTCTTCGACCTGCAAATCGACGTCCATGGTGCCGGGGCGCTGACCTTCGCGCACCAGCGGCATGACTTGCCGGCCCGGGGTTTTGTTCAGTTGCGCCAGTTCGCCCTGAACCTTGGCGAAATCCGGTACCTCGCCTTCTTTCAGCGCCGGAACGTCGTCGCGGATGTCCAGCGGCGAATAGTGCTTGGCGCCGACTACACGCACGCGGCCGACCTTGGTTTCGCTGACTTGCAGATAAACGATGCCGTCGGCCACGGCTTGCTCCGGCAGCTCGACGAACACCGATTGGTAGCCGCGTTCCTGATAGGCTTTCTGCAACGCATCGCGTGCGCCTTCGATATCGCTGAGGGCTTTTTGCGGGCCGAGAAACGGGTACACCGCCTCTTCAATCGCCCGCGCATCGAGCACGGTGTTGCCGCGCACGAAGTATTCATTGACGTCGACCAGGCGCTGAGCCGCAGCGCTTTCGGCAGCTTCTTCGGCCAACGCCGGCTGCGCGCCCGCCGTCACCAGCAGCCAGCCCCACAGCGCCAGCCGTGACTTGAAAATCGGTTCCACACTACCCCCTGAATTCGCGATGACCTGTTGGCGTTTCGAACGCCGCGTGTATGGCGTCAATTGCTGGCTGTCGAGGCGCAGGCGTGTTTGCCCAGCCACGTGTGCAAAAGCGCAAAGTTCAAGGAGAACTCGGGCATTTGCAGCAACGCGCCGCAGAACACTTCGCCGATGATTTTTTGAATGAGCAGCACCGCCCGTGGCTCGTTGAGCAACGTGGCGATGTCGCGACTGAGGGCGTTGAAGCTCCAGACTTTCTGGTTCAGGCCCAGGCCGACGAACCAGCGGAACAGCAGGTTGTAATTGAGCTGTTCGTAGAGCTGCTGCTCGCTGGGCACCGAATACAGAAGTTGCAGGAGCAGGATGTGCATCACCGTTTGCGCGGGAATCAGCATGCCCGGCTCGGCATTGAGGTCGTGCAGGAGTTCGCGGTGGGCGTTGAGCAAGTCGTCGATCTGCGGGCGCAGCAACACCAGCGAATGCCCCGGCGGAATGTAGCTGGAGACCTCTTTCAAGGCGCCCTGCCAGTCATCCTGCGAGACAATCCAGACCCACGGCGCGCCGTAGCGATACACCGAAACCGGCTTCTTGCGCGCCGCTTCGACGATCTTCGACAGGCGTTGATCGAGTTCCTGCATGCCCACTTTCGAGTAGCGTTCCATAGTCCCCATTGCCTCACTCCCGGCGTCCCGCCTCGGCTTGTGAAAAGCGCCCCGTAGGGCCCCTCAAGCGCGTTACATAGGCATGACCGGACTGGCGATGTGCTACCGAACTTTTGTCATAAAAGCTTCATTACAGAGGGAGGGTATTACGCGATTTTTGCGTCGTACCTGGAGCATTATGTTGGGCGGGTTTGGTGTGTCAGCCAAATTGATGATGGCTGACAGGAAGCCTCCTCGAACCGGCGGACTCTTATAGGGATAGCGGCAGACTTGGCCTCAAATTCAAAGCGATTAATTTCGATGATATTGTCGGTACACACCTCCATTAACTATCCCACCTGCATCGAGCGATAACCCTATAACTTCCAGTAAAAATGACACGAAATCACTGCCTTTGCTTAAACGCACAACTGAGATTTCGACTCGGACCTTGCGCAGCACACTGAAAAACTGATATCAATATGCCACTCAAGAAAAAACTCCCGCAGTTTCAGTTTCTTGGCTGATGAATAAGCCGCCTAACATTATAGAAACGATTTCGGATATTAATTATGTATTACGACACACGCGAACTGAGATCACTCTCAATTCTAAGAAAGATTAAAAATACACCTAGCCTACTAGCTGTTTCAGAAAAAGATTTTTTCTACGCGTGCGCTTCAATAGTTTCTCATCTAATTCTTAGCAACCAGCCAGCAGCCAAAGGCCGAAATGAGTCTTCCCGGCAGATCGACGAAATTCAGAAGTGGGCAAGAGATTTTTCTTTCCCAGTAAATCATGAACTTCTAGCATTAACTCATTACCTGCTAAGCCGCCCACTAGAAACCCTAAACAAAATCGACCTTACGGACTTGCTTAATTATATTGTCGATCGTTTGATTGAGCTTATAACGGGACTTGATCATCGACACTGTAAAATCGTATCTGGTTTCGCCGGCTTTATTTTCAACCACACCCGCCACGATGTAATTGATGTATTACCCAACATTGCCGATCTGACGCTCGGTGTCCGCGACCATGGAATAAAATATTCATTCCTGATGTCCGGACAAATAGCAATCGACCAAAAAGAGCTAATCAACTTAAAGCTTAACTGCAACTCAATTCTTCCTCGATTCGTCTCAGATCTTGACGAGTTTTCTATTCCGAACACTGATCAAGCTTACCTGATCGACGCTATCTCCCAAGAAGCCGGACGTTCTAATCAAGAGCAACATATCAACAAAATGACCTCGGAAGAGATATACAAGAGAATCTCTGAAGGTTCCCGTGACGAGGGTTTTTATATATTGACGCGCACAGCAAGGGTGGCCAACTCTGCGAAATTCAAGCACCAATGGTCTTCCCACAGAGAAAAAATCGAAGCTATTATAGCTTTCGACAGTTACTATCAGGGTCGCGCGAGAAAGTTTTTATTTATCATCATCAACAATACGCCCAACCAAAGAAAACAGACGCTCTACATCAACATTTCTGACAACCCTGCGATAATCTCTCTTGATGCAATTGAGAGATCGATATTGGCCGCAGCCATTTATCTTTCCTGGAGATTTGAATCTTCACCACCGAACAACACACCTCAGAAAGTGACAAGCATACTTAATAGCCAGTTCAGAAATGGCTATCGGGATATCAATGGACTATGCAAAACAACTAATAGAACCCCCGCCTACAGCCACAACTTATTCAACGTCAACAAATATGTGAATCTCACACATCAGACGTCGCCAACTGCGGATTACAACAGCTTAGAACTCATTGAAAAACTAAGCCCAAAAGAAGCAGTAAGTTTGTATATCATTGGAAATAACGGTGCTGGCAAAAGCGTACTGCTCGGAAACTTGGCAACCCAACTAATAGAAGAAAAGAGATCTTCCACCGGCATTACGCTTTCGCAATCCAACCGATTTCCAAACCCTAAAGACGAGGAACACTTCAATTCTTTTTCCCCAACTAAAACATCCAGAAACCAGCTCATTGACATGATACCAAAATCATTCTCAAGAGTTTGCTGCGACACTAATAAATTACGAACTTTTTTACGCTGTTTAGAATTACTGAGTTTTACGCAAGATCTTTTTTTGGGCGCGAAACCACATTCAAAAAAACGCGCCACCGTCGACATTGAATCACTTATCACAATCAGCTCCGATGCCCTTGAGAACGACATCAGTTTGCGTGAAGTACACCAAGATTCCTCCACGCTCATATTAGTCAAGAAGAACAACCCTGATCATTATGTGTTTTTTTCCGATTTAAGCTCTGGAGAACAGAACGTCATCACACTGCTTACTCTTTGTATCGATAGCGCAAAATACGGAAAAGTTCTTTTGCTGGACGAGCCAGAAATCAGCTTGCATGTAAGCTGGCAGCAACTCCTCCCTCAAATCCTCGACATGATTTGCCAAGAACTGCAAACTTCAATCGTAACAGCAACCCACTCGCCGCTACTTATTTCAAACACCGCACTCGAACACACTTATTGCTATGTACTCGAAGACGGAAAGTTAAATTATATCGAGCCAAAAAATCGTCGCTCTGTAGAAACATCCCTAGTCTCAATCTTTAACACCTACACACCATTAAACAAGGAGATCTACGAGCGTTGCGCGCGCCTTGTTGCACTGACGATCCAGAGAAGAAATAGCGCTAACCCCATCAAACCAGAGGAGCTGAGCGACAGTTTAAAACAACTTGAGGAACTGGAAGAAACAGTAAAACGCTCTTCCGTTATCAACCAAGACAACCGACACAAAAGTGATCTTGAATTAATAAGCAAAGCAAGGGTCGCAATTATGGCAGTACGTGACGAGGATCAGCATGGCTGGATTTAAAACAATTTCAAACGCAAAAATAAAAGCACTGGCTAAAAGTTACGAAAACAATTGCATCAGTGACAAAGCCTATTTGGTAGAGGCTCAGGATTACATAAAAACCATGATGGAAAAAGCCATCACCGAGCATCAGCTTCGCCAGTCCGGATTCGGCATAAACACAACGACTCTATGGAGTGATTTTTTCGATTACGTTTCACCAACCAACCCAGGTGTAACGGGCAAAGCAATCAGGTCCCACATACGTGATCTTATAGAGAAAGATCAACGGCACCAATGCTGTTACTGTCGCCGCCCGTTATTAAACAGTGCTCACGCCAAGCCAATAGAACACATTCTCCCCCACAGCATATTCGTGCAACACACTTTCAACATTCTCAATCTCAGCATTTCCTGCGTTGACTGTAACGGCAAAAAAAAGGACCACGTATGGACCCACCACGAAGGAAAATTCCGACGTACACGTCACTATCCTCCAGCCACTGCTTTTTCGGACATGTACCACCCACGATTTCATAGCTATGATGAACATGTAAAATTCTTCAGAGTTCATTCCAATACACATTGCATTTCTATATATACAGGCTTGACCCCGCAGGGTAAAAACCTGTGTAGAAACTTATTGACTCACATTTCAAAGCTCGAAATATTCGTCAGCGCCAATTCCGAGTTAAAAAAACATATCGACACTATTCACGAGCAAGACTGCCAACCCGGTTCAGCTGCAGAGACTGCTATTACGGCTTTTCGAAAAGCATTTTTTGAAGCTACAGAAGCTATTCTCGAAGAGGTGTGAGAAAAGAATTAAGTCGCAAAGACCATGAGCAGTTGCCTTCGAAGGAAGCGTGGAAGTCAAGTAAGCTGTTGCCGACCTTGAGTGATCAAAAACGAGCCTGCACAAAGGTTTTAATGTTACTTGGAAGAGTTGGATTTCAAGTGTACACGGGCCAGGTGTCGACGATTTTGCCGCCGCGCACGGCCAGCAGGTCGCCGAATTGCAGCAGTACGGACTCGGTCTGGGTCGGGCGCAGGAAGACTTGATCTTCGATGGTCAGGCCCACGGCGTTGGAGCCATTGACCATCTCTTGATTTGAGCTGCGTCCGTAGACGCTGTTGCTCTGTAAACCCTGGGGCGATTCAAACTCGGCCATCCAGTTACCGCCGTAGATGAAATAGGTCTGGCGCTGATTCTGATCCCACCACGACAACAGCTTCGACTTGTCATCCAGCGCCGGAATATTCACCGCGCCTGTGCTTTTCAAGACTGGCGTGGCGATGTAAGTCGCGGGCACATGCTCGGTCAGCGACGGCAAATCGTAGTGCGTCGGTTTGAGCATCGCCGTACCCACGGAAACCTCGGTACTCAGTTTTTCGTTTTCGTGAATGCGATAACTCGGGCTGCCGGCGGTGTTCAGGCACAACCCGTCGTGCCACAACGCCGGAAATTGCTGCCGGGTGAAATCGACGCAACGCTGATAAATCAGCATGACCCTGGCGAACAACTCTTCCGACGAACCAAGAATCCCCGGCACGCCCATGCCCACGAACGGGTCGTAACCCATGAACCCGGCGAATTCCAGATGCTGGGGGTTGGCGCTGATCAGCGTGAGCATCTGCCCCAACACCGTGAGGTCGCTGACCCCGCCGCGATGCAGGCCGACATCCAGTTCAATGTTGATGCGCATCCGCGTGCCCAACCCCTGAGCGAGCGCGAGGTATTGCTGCAGGCGCTCCGGCCCGTCGAGCAACCATTGCAACTGCTTTGCGGGATCGAACGGGCCTTTGTGGGTTTGATAGAACAGCTCGGCCGAGCGCACCGGCAATGGCTTGCCCAGCAAGATGTCGGACTGCGGAAAAACCTGCGCATCGTGATTGAGAAACGGCTGATGAAACGACATCAGCTTCTGCGTTCCGGCACGTTGCGCGATGTAGCTCAACAGTCCCGGTGATGGCAGCGACTTTTCCACCAGACGCAACTGCTTGCCGCCGCGTCTGACCGACTGCAGCACCACATCGATGTTGTGATCGAGGCGATCCAGATCGATCAGCAGCACCGGGCGCATTGGCCCCTTTTCCTTCAATTCCTTGTTCAGCGCCCGGAAGTATTCGCTGTAAGGCGCGCCACGATCCCCCGGCCGCAACCACGCGCCAACGCCGACCAACAAAGCACCGACACCCAATGTGCCGAGGAGGAAATTACGTCGATTGACCGCCATCAGCTCACCCCCAGAATCGACGCCAGATGCGCATTGAGAAACCGTCCACTCGGATCCAGCGCCTGGCGCACGTCGACAAATTCGCGCCAGCGCGGATACAGCGGTTGCAGATTCTTTGCATTGAGCGTGTGCAATTTGCCCCAGTGCGGGCGGCCGTTGTACTTCCAGAAGATCGGCTCGACCGCGGCAAAAAAGTTGTGATGATCCATCTGATAATGCTGATGCACCGAGATCGAACAACTGTCGCGGCCCTCGAACATGCTCAGCGGAATGTAGTCAGCCCTGACGTAGCGGTACTCGATGGGAAACCAGGTACGCAGGTCCTTGTCCTGAATCAGCTTGAGAATCTCGCGCAGACAGGCCGGGCCGTGTTCGGCAGGCACTGAATACTCCATTTCGTTGAAGCGCACCGTGCGCACGTTGGCGTAGATGTCGAACGAGTCGCCGACGCGCTCATCGAAACTCGCCAGATGACGCAGGCTGTTGAGCAGCGTGCGGCGCAGGTCGGGAAAGTCGCTGCCGTACTTGTCGATCTTCTCGATCAGGGTGACGAACTCGTTACCGCCCTCTTCTTCCGGTGGAATCGGTGGCGTGGCCGGGTCTTCGGTTTCGTTGAGGGCGATGGACAAGGCGTAGTCGGAATGCGTGACGACGAGCATTTCCCAGTGCTGGTTTTCGCGGGTGTTGTTGTCGATGTCCTCAAGCAGTTCCTCGGTCTTGGCGATCCACTGGCGTTCGCGCAGGCGATAGGCCGGGCGGTTTTGCAGGCGGATTTTCGTGGCGACACCGAGCGCACCGAGTGAGACGCGGGCGGCGTTGAACACCTCCGGGTGGCGCTGACTGTCGCAGTCCAACACTTCGCCGCTGGCGGTCACCAGTTGCATGCCGCAGACATGCGCCGAGTACGACTGGAAGTTTTTCCCGGTGCCGTGGGTCGAGGTGGCAATGGCCCCGGCGAGGGTCTGGTAATCGATATCGGCCATGTTCTGCAGGGCCTGGCCGATGTCTTTCAGCGGCTGGCCCATGCGTGACATGGGTGTGCCGGCGGCGAATTCGGCTTGCAGGGTTTTCGCATCGTGATCGAGCAGACCGCTGAAATAGCTCAGCGACAACAGCGTGCCGTCGGTAGGCACCAACGCACTGAACGAATGCGCGGAGCCGACCGGGCGGATCTTGCCTTGTGCTTGTTTGATGACGGCTGTCAGTTCATCGAGACTCTTCGGCGCCAGTCGCGCCGCTGGCAGGCAACTTTGCCCGCCCGACCAGTTGCGCCACGGAATCAACCGTGGCGCACGCAGCAATTGACCCAATGCCGGATGGCTCGCCAACGCACTGAACGCGCCGACGATGCTTGCCCGCTGCAACAACTGACGCCGTGTCAGATCCATCGTCATGCCGGCCACCTTATTGTGGGAGCGGCTGGTCGGCCATGAAGCCGATCAGTTGCAGGAATTGTTCTTCGCTGCACTCGACGCATTGGCCCATCGGCGGCATGCCGTTGTAGCCGTTGATGGCGTGATCGAGCAGCGTGTCGGTGCCTTGCCGGATGCGCGGTTCCCAGGCTTTGCGATCACCGGTGAGGGGTGCGTTGGCGGCGGGATTGGCGTGGCAGAGCTGGCAGCTGTTGGCGTAGATCTGCGCCAGTGCCGGGTCCTTGGGCATGGCGTTGCTGGTGGGGGCCGGAGGTTTGGGGTCTTCGCCGCAGCCAGGCAGCGCCATCGTCAACGCCAGCAGTAGAGTGAGTCGGATTGCCCGCATAACGGCCTCGCTTATTGTTGTGCTCACACATTAAGGCAGGGTTTGCAGCAGGTTGAGGGCATTGCGGGACAGCGAGGGGGGCAAACGGGGCCAGCCAAGACTCGCCTCGGGATCGGCTATAGACACAAAACCCTGTGGGAGCTGGCTTGCCAGCGATAGCGGTGTGTCAGGCAATGAAGATGTTGAAAGTACCGGCCACATCGCTGGCAAGCCAGCTCCCACAGAGTTCGCGGTGTTGCCAGCCCCTCTGCTGTGCGCCTTTGCGTGACATTCGGGTGACATTTGCGGGATTAAATTCCGGCGCATTCAGGCGTATAACCTGTGAAGGCTTTTTGATCTGCATACGGACATCAACACGGGGTAGCGACATGACCACAGCAAACATCCTTGGCAACCTGTTCCCTTCTGTCAGCGACATCCCGGAAAAATACCGCCTCGACGGTCAGGTCGAGCAACGCGAATACCTCGTCGACGGCCAGTTGCGTCGCTGGGACGGCCCGCTCGCGCAGGTGCGCAGCCCGGTCTATCTGAAAGGTGACAACGGCGACGAACAAGTGATCCTCGGCAGCACGCCGCTGCTCGATGCCGACACCGCCCTTACTGCCCTCGACGCCGCCGTGCGCGCCTATGACCGTGGTCAGGGCCTGTGGCCGACCATGCGCGTGGCCGAACGCATCCAGCACGTCGAGGCCTTCCTCGGCCGCATGCGTCAGCAGCGCGATGCCGTGGTGAAATTGCTGATGTGGGAAATCGGCAAGAACCTCAAGGATTCGGAAAAAGAGTTCGACCGTACCTGTGACTACATCGTCGACACCATCAATGCGCTCAAGGAACTCGACCGCCGCTCCAGCCGTTTCGAGCTGGAACAGGACACGCTCGGGCAGATCCGCCGCGTACCGCTCGGCGTCGCCCTGTGCATGGGTCCTTACAACTACCCGCTGAATGAAACCTTCACCACGTTGATCCCGGCGCTGATCATGGGCAACACCGTGGTATTCAAACCGGCCAAGCTCGGCGTGCTGCTGATCCGTCCGTTGCTCGAAGCCTTCCGCGACAGCTTCCCCACCGGCGTAATCAACGTGATCTACGGCAGCGGCCGTGAAACGGTCAGCGCGCTGATGGCCAGCGGCAAGATCGACATCTTCGCCTTCATCGGCACCAACAAAGCCGCCAGCGACCTGAAGAAACTCCACCCCAAACCTCACCGTTTGCGCGCCGCGCTGGGTCTGGACGCGAAAAACCCCGGCATCGTCTTGCCGGAAGTCGATCTCGACAACGCCGTCAGTGAAGCAGTCACCGGTTCGCTGTCGTTCAATGGTCAGCGCTGCACCGCTCTGAAAATCCTCTTCGTCCATGAAGATGTGGTTGACAGCTTCATCGAAAAATTCAACACCAGACTGGCCACGCTGAAACCGGGCATGCCGTGGGACAGCGGCGTGTCGCTGACACCGTTGCCGGAGTCGGGCAAGGTCGATTACCTGCACGGCCTGGTGGCGGATGCACGCAGCAAAGGCGCCGAAGTGGTCAACCCCAATGGCGGTGAATCCCGCGAGTCGTTCTTCTACCCGGCGGTGCTGTACCCGGTGAATCCGCAGATGCGCGTCTATCAGGAAGAGCAATTCGGTCCGGTCGTGCCGATCGTGCCGTACCGTCATCTCGATACCGTGATCGACTATGTGCTGGAGTCGGATTTCGGCCAACAGTTGAGCATCTTCGGCACCAACCCGGTGGCGGTCGGCCGGCTGGTCGACACCTTTGCCAACCAGGTCGGGCGGATCAACCTCAACGCGCAATGCCAGCGCGGGCCGGACACTTACCCGTTCAATGGCCGCAAGAACTCCGCGGAAGGTACGCTCTCGGTGCACGATGCATTGCGGGTGTTCTCGATCCGTACACTGGTGGCGACCAAGTTCCAGGACAGCAACAAGGACCTGATCAGCGAGATCATTCGCGGGCGTGATTCGAGCTTCCTGACCACCGATTACATCTTCTGATCACTGTCACCCGCATCATGAATAAGCAAGAAGGCGACCACATGCGGTTCTGATCCAAAGTCGCCAAGCGCCCGGCAAATCAGTGTCTACACTGATGCCAGCACTGTGCTGGATGCCGGGAGCTTGATCATGCTCGATTACTTCGCGTTAGGCGTGTTGGTGTTTGCCGGGCTCGTGCTGTTTTACGGGATCATCGTGCTGCATGACATTCCGTACGAAATTGCCGTTCATCGTAACCACCCGCATCAGGATGCGATCCATGCCACTGGCTGGGTCAGTCTGTTCACCCTGCATGCGCTCTGGCCCTTCCTGTGGATCTGGGCGATGGCCTATCGGGAAGATCGCGGCTGGGGCTTCGGTGACGGCAAATCCGTGCAAAACCATGTCACTCGCCTGGAGCAACAGGTCGTCGAACTGCAAGATCGCATCGAACGACTCGAAGCGCTGAATGCCACTGCCCCTCACAATCGGGAGGGCTGAGCGCCATGGATCTGCTCCTTATCCTGACTTACGCCGCGATCTGCGTCGCAGTGTTCAAGATCTTTCGCATCCCGCTGAACAAATGGACGGTGCCCACCGCCGTACTGGGCGGCATCCTGATGATAGGCGCCTTGATTTTCACCATGAACTACAACCATCCCTACTCCGAGGTGGCGCGCACTTACTTCGTTTCCGTGCCGGTCATTCCCATCGTCAGCGGCCAGGTCATTGAAGTGCCGGTGAAGGGTAATGAACCGCTGGAAAAAGGCGATGTGCTGTTTCGCATCGACCCCACGCCGTTTCAAAACCGGCTGAAATCGCTCAAGGCGCAACTGGTGGCGGCCAAGGGTGATCGCTACCGCATTACCGAGTTGATCCGGCGCAACTTCGGCACCCAGCGCGAACTGGATGCCGCGATCGCCCGCACCGATGATCTGCAGGCGCAACTGGACAACGCCCAATTCGAACTGGACAACACCACCGTCCGCGCGCCGAGCAAAGGCTTTGTTACCCATGTTTCGCTGCGGCCGGGGATGATGGCGAGCAAGTTGCCGTTGCGCCCGTCGATGGTGTTCATTCCCGAGGAGGGCCAATATTTTGCCGCGTGGATGCGCCAGAACAGCCTGCTGCGCCTGACCGTCGGGGACGAGGCGGAAGTCGCGTTCGACGGCATTCCCGGCAAGGTGTTCGCCGGCCGGGTGAAAAACGTCATCGGGGTGATTGCCGAAGGTCAGGTGCAACCTTCCGGCACGCTGATCGGCTATACCGGTTCGCCGCCGGCCGGGCGTGTGCCGGTGATCATCGAAATCACCGATCCGGCCTTCGCCCAATACAGCAAACTGATGCCCGGCGGTGCTTACGGGCAGGCCGCGTTGTACAGTCAGCACTTTCACCACATTGGCACGATGCGCAAAATCCTCCTGCGTATGGCAGCATGGATGAATTACATTTTCCCTTTCCATTGACCTGAAGCCCAATCACGAGAGGCCCGCACTGAGTACTTACAGCACCCATCGACTTCCGCCCTTGCTGCGCCGTGTCTTGCGTCCTTTGCTGGATCCCTACCGACGTTACCGACACGCGCGACTGATCCATGCGGTGCGCGTTGCCCTCGGCTTGCTGGCGACGATTCTGCTGACCACCGGCATCAACCTGCCCCACGGCGAATGGGCCTCGGTGACCATGCTGGTAGTGATCGGCGGTTTGCAGCATCACGGCAACATCGGCAAGAAAGCCGCTGAGCGAGCCACCGGTACGTTGATCGGCGCGGGTGTCGGTTTGTTGCTGGTGGCGCAGCACGCGTGGCTCGGCATGCCGTGGCTGACGTATTTCGCGATGGCGGTGGTCTGCGGTTTCTTCTCTTATCACGCCATCGGCAAGGGGGGTTACACCGCGCTGCTCTCGGCGATTACCGTGTTCATTGTCGCCGGGCATGGCGACAACCCGATCACCGATGGTTTGTGGCGCGGGGTCGATATTCTGATCGGCATCGCCCTCGCCCTGGCCTTCTCTTTCGCCCTGCCGCTCTACGCGGTGTATTCGTGGCGCTACAACCTCGCCGATGCCCTGCGCGATTGCGCCACGGTGTACGGGCGGATCATCAGCGGCCAACCGGTCAGCGCCGATGAGCATTTGAAATTGATGGGCCGGCTCGGCGCGGTGATGGTGCAGTTGCGTTCGCTGATGCCGTCAGTGTCCAAGGAAGTGAAGGTGTCCATGACGGAACTCGATGCGATCCAGCGCAACTTGCGCATGTGCATCAGCACGCTGGAGATTCTTGGCAACACGCGACCGGATGCCAACGACCCCGAGGCGATGGCGCATTTGCAAACAGCGCTGAAAGCCGAGCATCGGCAAATTCGCGTGCAATTGATCGGCATGGCCCGGGCGTTGAAAACCGGTGCTTCGCAACGTCTGGACAGGCCTTTGGAATTGCCGGAGACCAGTCTTGATGCGCCGGTTTACAGCGCGCTGGATGGCTATCGTTTGTTGACCCGGCAATTGGCGGCGAACATCGGCGAGATGCGCCAGCGCCTGGCGAAAACCGCGCCGCGCTGGAATATCTGAGGGTTACTGCGCAGCCAGTCGTCGGGGCTTCAGGCCCCAGCCCTGTTGCATCCCGGCGGCAGCCAGCAGGATCGCCGCCACGCCAACCCATTGCAGGATTTCCAGGCGATGGCCGAAGGCGAACCAGTCGACGAATATCGCGGCAATCGGGTAGATGAACGACAGCGCGCCGGTCAATGCGGTGGGTAATTTCTGGATGGCGCCGTACAGCAGCACATACATCAGACCGGTGTGGACGATGCCTAACGTCAGCAGGCTGGCCCAGGCACTCGGCGCTTGCGGCAACGCGCTGAAGTGCGCAAATGGCGCCAACAGCAGAACCCCGGTGCAGACCTGAATCAGCGCAATCAGATGCGGAGGCGTGCCGGTCAGGCGCTTGATGATCAGCGCTGCAATCGCATACAGAAACGCCGCACCCAACGCAAACGCGATGCCCATCAGATAGTCATTGCCGCTCTCACCCTGAGTACCGTGGGCACTGACAATCGCCAACATGCCCATGAACGAAATCGCCAGCCAGAACAGCTTTTGCAAGGTGATTTTCTCGCCGAGAAACAGCGCCGCCAAGCCGACCAGCATGAACGGCTGCACGTTGTATACCGCCGTGCCGATGGCAATCGAAGCCCTTGAATAAGAGGCGAACAACAACACCCAGTTACCGACAATCGCCACCCCGCTGAGCACCGCGAGCAGGAAGGTGGTGCGGGTCAGAATGCCTGGCCGCAGAAAGCCGAATGCTGCGCAAATCAGCAGCAAGGTGCCGGCGCCGAACACGCAGCGCCAGAACACCACGTCCAGCACCGGCTGGCCGGATACCAGCACGAACCAGCCGATCGTCCCGGATATCAGCATGGCAGCGGTCATTTCCAATGAGCCGCGACGCAGTGTGTTGTCCATCATCCATCTCCTGAGCATGTGGGGAAAGCGTGGCAAAAGTATGCCAAGCCAGCCGCAAAGCACTCCAGCGCAAAAAGCAGGCTAAACTCGATGAATGCCTTTTTTATCGAGGGTGATAACTTGAAATCGCCTAATCCTGGAGTTTGCGCATGACCGACGATATTGATCAGATACTTATCAGCGCCCTGATGGAGGATTCGCGGCGATCACTCAAGGCCTTGGCGCAAATCAGTGGTTTGTCTTCGCCGAGTGTGGCCGAGCGCTTGCGTCGTCTCGAGGAACGCGGCGTTCTCAAGGGCTACACCGTCGAAATCGACCCCAAGTGCTTCGGCTATCAGTTACAGGCCATCGTCCGGGTTCGCCCGCTGCCGGGGCAGTTGCAGGAGGTGGAACGGCAGATTCTGGCAATTCCGGAATTTACCGAGTGCGACAAAGTCACGGGCGAGGACTGTTTTATCGCTCGACTGCATGTGCGCTCGATGGAACAGCTGGATACCCTGCTCGACCGGCTCAATACCCTGGCTGAAACCAATACTGCGATCGTCAAGAAGACTCCGGTGAAGCGTCGTTTGCCGCCGATGGCCTGATGTGTTTTTTTTGCACGTTAGGCGTAGATAGAGGTTTTTCCGGCGAAGGATGGGCGGTAATGAGAATTCGGGCAATGGTGCTGTAACAGCAGACTGATCAACTGAAAAAGCCTGCGCACGCCGAAACGTGCGCAGGCTTTTCGCTTCTTACTCCAGCAGTTGCTGCAGGCTCGGGTCACGAATGACTTTCTGCAATGGCTGCGGCGTGGCGTTGTTGGTTGAATTGAGCATTTTCAGTTTCATGTCCGACGCTTTGCTGCAGGCGTTCTTACCGTCGGCGTAGATGCCACTCATGTCGCATTTCCACTCGAAGTAATTCACCAGACCGCCGGACAACTGCAGGCTGTAGTCAGTGCTTTGAGTGCCCGGCGTGAAAGCATGACCGGCGGGAATGTTCTGGAACCACTTCATCCATTCAGGCGACCCCGGCTGCGGCGCATTGGCCTGGAACGTTGGATTCATGATCGCCACTTGCGGCGTTTCAGCGGTCGCATGGCAGCTCAGGCAAGAACTGTTGGGGTTGTCCACCGGACCATTGAGGCGACCATTCCAGCCCAAATGGGTGGGCGGCAATTCCTTGGTATTAGCGTTGATCGCAGTCTGTTGCAGTCCGCTGTTGATCTTGGTCACCGTCGGTTGCGGATTGGTGTGATCATTCCCGGTGTTTTGCGGATCATTGCCCCACATGATCCCCACCGGCACCAGATTGTCCCAGCCAGGCTTGCCGGTTTTCTCACCGTTGTACTGGAAGGTACCGAAGATCCACCCGGTGTCGCTCATGCGCGTATCACGCACGGCGATGTCCATCTGGATCAATGCGACGTCTTTGACCTTGCGATTGGCCGACGTGAACGTTTCGGTGACATAGCCCTTCCACAACACCGGGTTCACCAGAAACGGCACGGTGCTGCGATCGATATCGGCGAACAGTGCTTTGCAGACGACGGTGCCGTCAGGGAAACTGTTGGGTGCCGAGGTGTACTTGGGATCTGGATTGTTCGGGTCTTTCCAGACTTGACCAATCGTATAGGCGCCGATGTCGTTATAGATACCCACCGCGTATGTCTGGCCAGTGGCGGTTTGTGTCGCCGCCAACTGCTTGACCTGGATCTGCGCTTCTTTGGTCAAGCCGTGAATCCCTTCGCGCCCCAGCGGGCCGTAGTGCTGCCACGGCATGTGATACCACTGACGCTTTTTATTGTTCTGCACGTACCAATCAGCCTCGACGTTGCCTTCGAGGCAATAGGTTTTGACTTCCTCCATGTACGCACGCCAAGTCTCAAAATTGTTATCTGGCTTGGTCGGCAGATTCTTGAAAAAACCGGGTAGAGGTACTTTCGGCGCTGTTGCCGGGTAATTCTGGCTCAACTCAAACAGTGGGCCAGAGTATTGGCTGGAAGGCGGTTGATAGCCGAAGTCAGGATAGACGCCGGCCAGAGTTGACGCGCTGAACAGTGCGGTGGTGACGGCCAGTACAGCCAGTTTTCCTTGGGGCTGATTCATCGATGATCTCCTTGATTGGGACAACGCCTGCAATGGCAGGGCCTCCATTATTTTTCTGGTATCAGGGTCCCGGTCGTTCGCCGGGATACGGTCACGGTGCATGGAATTTGGCGTGGTTCACCTCCCGGTTTTCACTGGACGAATGAATACAGTCGCTCTCGACCGAAAGGCCTGGCGATCAACAGCAAGGGAAGTGAATGCGAGGGACGCAGGAATCACACGTGGGGTGCTGGTTACCGACTCCTGTCGATCAGGCTACTGCTCTTCCTTGGTATTTAGGTGTAGGTGATTTCCAAAAAGACGCCACTATTTTCAGATCATTTTGTAGGTAAAAGGCCACTACGCTTTTCGGAGAGCAACAAAAAACCCGCCGAAGCGGGTTTTTTGTTGAAACGACTAACGATCAGTCGTCGCGGCTCATGATGCCGAAGATCTGCAACAGGCTGATGAACAGGTTGTAGATCGATACATACAGGCTGATGGTCGCCATGATGTAGTTACGCTCACCACCGTGGATGATGGCGCTGGTCTGGAACAGGATGCACACCGACGAGAACAGCACGAAACCTGCGCTGATCGCCAGTTGCAGGCCGCTGACCTGGAAGAAGAAGCTCGCCAGCGTTGCACCCAGCAGGACGAAGAAACCAGCGGTGATGAAACCACCGAGGAAGCTCATGTCCTTGCGGGTGATCAGCACATAGGCCGACAGACCACCGAACACCAGTGCGGTCATGGCGAACGCCGAGCTGACCACTTCAGCGCCGCCCTGCATGCCAAGGTAACGGTTGAGGATCGGGCCAAGCAGGAAACCCATGAAACCGGTCAGTGCAAACGCAGAGACCAGGCCCCACGCGGAATCACGCAGTTTGTTGGTAAGGAAGAACAGCCCGTAGAAGCCGATCAGCACCACGAAAATGTTCGGGTAGCCAACCCGCATCTGCTGCGCGACGAAAGCCATCACACCGCTGAATGCGAGGGTCAGAGCCAGTAGGCCGTAAGTGTTGCGCAGAACGCGGCTAACCTCTAGCTGCTCAGCCTGCACGCTGTTATTAACTGCGTAATCCTGTTCGCGCATGGCGACACTCCTGTTGGTTTGAAACGTTCAGTCGCAAAGATCATAACAGACGCTCTGTAACAAGCCATGCAGAGAGTTTGACAGTGTGTTTCATTCAGGTATTATGGCGCCCGCAACGCAACGGAGGTGTGGCCGAGTGGTTTAAGGCAACGGTCTTGAAAACCGTCGACTGTAACAGGTCCATGAGTTCGAATCCCATCGCCTCCGCCATATTCTGTACCGACAAAGCCCTGATTATTCAGGGCTTTGTCGTTTCTGGCGTCCTGAAAAATCTCCGCCTAGCCGAATGCGTTCCATAACTTTTGTGGACGCGTTCCATAACTCGACCGAGTTTTCCCCTCTCCGGCGTCCTGCCAATCGTTAAGACACTCTTCATGTAACACGGTGCTACGCTGACTCCTTGGCTGCCAAGGAAACCAAAAATACCCAAATCCGACCTGCTCCCTTCCCTTCTCTTCAAAATCAACGAAAACCAACTCGCCCTCGAAGCCACCATCATGGAGTTGTCGAACTGGGTCGAACAACGCGGATCGGCAGACGTCGCCGAGAATGTGCGCGGCGCGCTCTGGGCGATCGACAAGAACGAAGAGTTCATCAAGATGACGCTTGCAGTGCTGATGACGCCCGACTGACGAATAGACAGCCTGAAATATCGTTCGGAGATATCTAGGAACACGACTAGGAGGCGTGAGGGTCAAATGGACTTCATTTTCGATTTGATAGCTCATCGTGTTGGCGTCTACGTACTGAGCCTCTTGAGTGGCGGCCGCTTCAAGGGAGAAAGTGGTTTTGCCTGGGGCTGGGCAGTTGTCGTCGGCGCGCTGATTCTGATCTCTCCATTCGCAGCATTCATAGCCTTGCTCATCTACACCAGTGGCCCGTGAAGTGATGTCTCGCATGGGTCAATAACCGCACTTCGCGACAGACGCCAGTCGGCCAAAAAGCTGACGGTACCTACAGGCAGCAATCGACCCACAGCTGCCATTTAGATCTGTTGTTATCTTTGTTAGAGCGGGCTTACCCGCGCGTAGGCTGCTTGAGCAACGCACATACTCTTCGAGCGATCTCATCTGCGCCATCGGGAATGACCACTGAAATGCCTAAATAGTGTTCAAGGTGCAGGGTAAGCGTGTGTTCATCCACCAGCAGATCCCAATAGCGCTGGTCCGGGCTATCGAGCCTCTCTTTCCAGCAACCGCCCAGCCCTCTCTCAAGAACCCGAGCCACGTCCTCGAAAAGCTTCCAGTCGGCTTCTTCTGATACTTCAATCCTCACTATGCGTCACCTCACCACCAATAGTCCTCCGATTTTGGTGGCTCCTGCGAATGGCCGCAATCTACTGGGCACTATCAGCTGGTCAATCTTCAACTTCGAAAGTGATGAGGTGAAGGTGTGCAACGGCCCATCAGCCCTCAATTACTGTGGAGACGCTGTGCCCCTATAGGTTCAAAAACAGCTCACTGGCTCTGCGCTGCGAACTCGTACGTTTTGAAAATCTTCCCTGCGGCGCCGTATCACAATTAAAGAGCCAGAGAATGAACATACGTTCATCGAAAACATGGTTCGATGCGTCTAGGCTGCGGTTTCCGACATAGTGACTACAGGAGTAACCCACCATGTTCTCGCACGAAAGCGTCCCGCTCATCATCATCTTTGTCATCATGCTCATAGGCGTGCTTACGGCCTTTTTGCACCCGGTGCATGCGCTCTTTAGCTGGCTTCGGAGGCGCAGGGAAAGATCGACCGTCAAGATCGCAGAAGACATGAACTCGCGCTGAATTCTTCCATTAAGGGCCCGGATGCGTCTGGGCTTTTCACGCCTGAGACGAAGAAAAAAACACAGCAGAACAGACCGTTATTGCTTTGAGCATTCTGCTCTTCCTTGGTGTAATTCTTGAATGTGTCCCGTCACTCCGCCGAACGCCGCATCTCCTCCCGTGTAGGCATGGTCTAGTCCGAGGCGCGTCGTTCATAAATAGAGTCGGGCTTCTGCTCTTCGTAGCTGAACATCAATAAGTAAAGCCCCAGCGCCACTGCAGCCAACAGTGCCCTGCCGATCGGGTTGGCATCCCTCGGCAGTCCACCGGGGCCGATTGCTACCCAGCCCCCGCGAAGGTAAGCAAACACGGCTTGGGTAAACCACGCTTGCGCTCCTACGCATGTCCAGAACTGACTCCAGCCGCCGGTATAGCGCCAGAACGCGTTAACCAAGGACGCGATCACCATGACCGCCAGGATCAAATAACGAAAACGCTTGAGAGCGCTCAGAATACGGCTGCCCTGCTCCATATCCGCCCTGTTTTCACTTCAAGAAAAAAGATCCGATTATACCGTCGAGACTGCAAATATCGGCCAGCCGCCGGCAAACAGCTCGCTAAAATTGCAATCACTCAACCGACGTTTTTTTCTTGTACTCGACCAACACGATCGTCATTACCTACGCGGGGGCAAGGAGCAAGACCTGATCCTCGCCAGCGTATTCAACCCGCCCAAGCGCGGGGATGAGCGGCATAATCTCAATGACAGCCTAGGATCGGCATACTGAAGCACAGCTGGCCGCACGGCCTGACCGTCAATAACAAGGAGCTTCACTTTGCGCAAGGATTACCTGGCATTTTTCACCTCGCTGTTCCTCTCGCGACTGGCGGATCAGATTCTATTGTTCATCGTGCCGTTGGTGGTGTTCCAGACCACCAACAGTGCTGCTTGGGCGGGTTTGGCGTTTTGCGTCGAATCGCTGCCACGGTTTCTCGCGTTTCCGCTGTGCGGAGCCTTGTGCGACAAGTTTTCGCCCATCAGGATTCTGCACATCAGCCAGGTTTACCGGGCACTGCTCTGCCTGATCGCGGTGGCAATGTTTGCCCTCTTCGGCGGCATCGCCTGGGTCGTGGTGTTGTCAGCGCTGTGTGGCGTGCTGACCACTCAGGGCATCATGGCCCGCGAGGTGCTGATGCCGCATATTTTTCAGCACTACAGCTACACCAAGACGTTGTCCTATTCGCAGATCGCCGATCAGACCGGACTGGTTCTCGGGCCGCTGATGGCTGCGCTTTTGCTGGAGGTATGGGCTTGGCACTGGGTGGTGCTGTGGGTCGCCGGGCTGTTCCTGCTGGCGGACCTGAGCATGCTGGTATGGCAACGCCTCAGCCGTATTACCCTGGAGGTGTTCGAGCAGCATCAAGACATCTGGCTGCAACCGCTGCGTATCGCGTTCGGCCATATACGTGAACTGGCGGAACTGAAGAAAATCATCCTGCTGGCGGTCGGGGTCAACCTGATCGTCGGCGTCACCCTGGCCACTTCGGCGGCGATGGTGATCGGCGAGTTCAGTGCCGGCAAGGATGCCTATGCCGGGCTACAGGCAGCGGGCGCGATCACCACCATCGTGATTCTGTTCTTCCTCGCCCGGGTGGAACTGCCCCAGCGGATAATGGGCGGGCTCGCTTACTCGATGATTGCCGCGGGTGCGCTTGTCAGCGCCCTGAGTCCGAATCTGGCCGGTTATGTGCTGGGTTTCCTGCTGATCGTCGGCTTCGACAAGATGTTCAACATCTACATGCGCAGCATCCGCCAGCGGGTGATTCCGGCCAAGGATTTTGGCAAGACCGTGGGCGTGATTACCTTGCTCAACAACCTCTCGCAACCATTGGCGGGTTTGCTGGTGGCGCTGTTGGCCTCAAGCGCAGGCACGCAAGGGGTGATCCTGATTCTGGCCGTGCTGACTATGCTGCTGGGTGCCGTAGCGGTATGGTGGTTTGCCGTCAGCAGAGGAACCCTGAATGCCGAAGAATCCACCGGCCCCTGAAAACAAAGCTACCGCCGCCGACATCGAGCGCTCGATCCAGGCTTTAAACAAAATGGCCGAGCGCCTCTGGGGCGAAGGTCGAGAGGCCGAGGCCAAAGCCCTGCTCGATGCCCTCGATGCGTTGAACCGGGCGCTCGATCGAATCAGGATTGGAGAAAGTCGCCGAGCGGCGACGCTCCATTAAGCCAAGGGCCTAAGGCTTGAGTATCAGCAACGGCTCGCCCTTCTTGACGATGTAAGTCGCCAACTCCGAGCCCTTGTCCGCCCCCACATTCTTGGCGACATGCGCCACCCCTTGCGGAATAAACAACGAATCCCCCGCCTTCAACGTCACCGGCGCCCGGCCCTCCAATTGGTATTCGAAGGTGCCGCTGATCACGTAAGCGACCTCGACACCCGGATGCGCATGCCGAGGCGAGGTCACGCCGGGTTCGAAATCGACGCGCGCCTGAATCACTTCGCGATCGGCAGCTCCCAGATCCTGGCGAACCAGATCGGTGCGGCTCAAGCCTTGTTGCCAGCTCTTGGCCGGCGCGTCAGCCGCGTGGGCGATGCCGATGATAGAAGCGAGTAGCGCAGCGCTGGTCAGTAACAGTGGACGATGCATGATGTTGCCCTCTCAAACGCAGTGGTGGTGTGACCGCTACTTTGGGAGCCGCGTGTGTGGCGGATGTGTCGTAAACCCCGGGTTTATTGTTCGCGTGTGTCTGCGCAGCAACTTGATACACGCTTATACAAACGCGTCTTTGCCGGGCGGCAGTGCCAACAGCCATGTCCGGAACGCGACGATCTTCTTCGCTTCCGCCGCTTCATGGGGCGCTACCAGATAGAAACCCAGTTCATCCTTCAAGCGCAGATCGAACGGCACCACCAGATGCCCGGCCCGCAGATCGTCCTCGACATAGGTGGATCGGCCGATACAAACGCCCTGCCCGTCAACCGCTGCCTGCACCGCCATCAGCGCCAGATCGAAGGTCAGGCGCGGGCCTTCGGCGAGTTGCGGCGGCTGACCCGCGGCACGTAGCCAGGCGCTCCAGTCACCGGCCGTCGCGCCACTGACTTGCAGCAATGTCTGATTGGCCAGGTCGGCGGGTGTGCGCAAGGTCTTCGCCAGTGCCGGACTGCACACCGGGAAAATTTCATCGGACATCAAAAAATCGCCACGCAAGCCTTTCCAATCGCCGCGCCCATAGCGAATGGCGGCATCGATAGCACCTTTGCGAAAATCGACTAATTCAGTCGACGCACTGATTCGCACATCGATAGCGGGAAACGCCAGCTGAAAGGACGGCAAGCGCGGCAACAGCCACTTCGATGCAAACGACACCAGGGTACTGATCGTCAGCACGCTTTTATTGCGAGACTCGAGCAACTGTTCAGTCGAATAGCGCAGTTCCTGAAACGCCGCACGCACACCCGGCAAGTAGGCGTGCCCGTCCTCGCTCAGTGCCAAGCCCTCGTTGAGCCGCAAGAACAAAGGCCCGCCCAGTTCAGCTTCGAGTCGGCGGATTTGATGACTGACGGCGGTCTGGGTGACGTTGAGTTCTTCGGCTGCCTTGGTGAAGCTCATGTGCCGGGCGACCGCTTCAAAGGCACGCAATCCATTAAGCGAGGGAAGTCGGACGGTCATGGTGTTTTATTGCTCATGAGATTTTGTCATACGCTAGCACCGCAAATGACCTTTGCGAAAGCCGCTTCGGCAATGGAATCTGGCGCCCTCTTTCAGCAAGGAAGTGCCATGAAACTGTATTTCGCCCCCATGACCTGTTCGCTTTCCCCGCACATTGTGCTGCGGGAACTGGGTTTGCCGTTCGAACTGGTTCGCGTCAATAACCAGAGTAAACGCACCGCTGATGGCCATGACTTTCGTGAGATCAACCCGAAGGGCTACGTTGCCGCGCTGGTTCTGGATAACGGCGAAGTGCTGACGGAGGGGCCGGCGATCCTGCAGTTTCTGCTCGATCAAATGCCCGGGAGCACGCTGGCGCCACCCCAGGGTTCGTGGCAGCGCACGCGTCTGCAGGAACATCTGAACTTCATCAGTACGGAAATTCACGGTGGCAGTGCACCGCTGTTCAATGCGCAGATTCCGGAATCGGTCAAGACGATTTTCCGACACACACTGTTCAAGCGCCTCGACTACCTGAATCAGCAACTGTCGGATCGGGACTATCTGATGGGCAACTTCGGCGTCGCCGATGCTTATCTGTTTACGGTACTGAGGTGGCTGCCGACCTTTGCCATCGACATACAAGACTGGCCGGCACTTGCCCGCTATATGCAGCGCATCGGCGACCGCCCCTGCGCCCTTGCAGCCCTCGCGGCGGAAGCGGCGACACAGCCTGTCTGACCGATTTCTGTAGCCATGGAACGGGCCACGTCGACGCTGTGTCTGTAAACTGCGGGCCTCTTCACTCGCTCAATCAAAGGATCAGCATGGCTAACCAAGACATCACCTTCACTCCGGATCCGGACGCCGACTCGATTTCTTCGGACGTCACCACGTTCAACGGGATCATGATGTCCACGCAAATCCCGACCCGTGCCGACGGCAGCCTGGAACTGGGCGATATCACCGCCCAAAGCGAATGCACCCTGCAAGCGCTGAAAGTTGCGCTGGAACGAGCCGGCAGCTCGATGGATCGGGTCATGCACCTGACCATTTACCTGACCGACATGGCTGACCGCGCGGCATTCAACGAGGTTTACCAGCGTTTCTTCGCCAAGCCGTGGCCGGTGCGTGCGGCAGTGGGCGTTGCTTCGCTGGCGGTTGAAGGCATGCGCGTGGAAGTGACTGCGATGGCGGCCAAGGCCTGATTTTTCGAGGTGATCGCAGGCTGCCCCCGCGAATGCGGGGGCCGTCAAACGCAGATATAAATGAACGAGGGAGCGATTCAAATACGACGGGCACGTTAATAGAGCCATTTGCAAAGCGCTGACTATCGTTGCCAACGCTGCCTACAGAGGGCCAGTTGCTCCAACAAACAACTTCCCTTCTTTTACTTGATATTTTTGTTGATCGAACTCGACCTCAAAGTTGAATGTTGCCGTAATCGAATCGTTCGCATTGTCGCGGATGAACGTAATTTCTCCTGTACTTGCATATAAAACTCGCGACGACATAGTCATCACCCCCTGCACAGGACTACCGGCACCGCCAATTTTATGTGTGCCGTCTTTCAGGTCGCGACTTATTACAAATGAAATGATTTCAGCCACTTCGGGCGTAAAATATTGACCAATAACACTAAAAGTTGTTTTAGACCCGAAATAAAGATGCCGGGTAGCAGAGAATATCGGTTCGCCAATGCCAGGGTGTTGGGGAGAAATGATTGCTTTGTAATAATCCTCGCCCGAGTTCGCATGCCGCGATTTCAACAGATCAAAATCAGTGAGACCAAGCGCAGTAAAATCGCTATTACTTTTCATTTAATGAATCTCCGTTTTAATGTTGCATTTTGCTTCGCGTGCCTTTCCTGTTGCCTCCTGATATTTATATTTCTAATCCGGCAGCACAACTGACAGACTTTACAGTTACGCCCTCTCCTGAATTGTGTTAAGCGCTGCTTACCTGATATCGGCACACGGGTGCCGGTCAGCCGTTTCGCAGGTACAATGCGCGCCTAACCGTGACAGCCTGACTAAAAAAACTATGTCCTTGCCCAAGCATCACCTGGAATTGCTCAGCCCTGCCCGCGATGTCGCCATCGCCCGTGAGGCGATCCTGCACGGCGCTGACGCCGTATACATCGGCGGCCCGAGCTTCGGCGCGCGCCACAACGCCTGTAACGAAGTCAGCGAAATCGCCGAGCTGGTGGAGTTCGCCCGCAAGTATCACGCGCGCATCTTCACCACCATCAACACCATCCTGCACGACAACGAACTGGAGCCGGCGCGCAAGCTGATCCATCAGCTGTACGACGCCGGTGTCGACGCGCTGATCGTTCAGGATCTGGGCGTGATGGAGCTGGACATTCCGCCGATCGAACTGCACGCCTCGACCCAGACCGACATTCGGACGCTGGAGCGGGCGAAGTTCCTCGATCAGGCCGGTTTCTCGCAACTGGTACTGGCCCGCGAGCTGAACCTGCAGGAAATCCGCGCGATCGCCGACGAAACCGACGCCGCCATCGAGTTCTTCATCCATGGCGCGTTGTGCGTGGCCTTCTCCGGCCAGTGCAACATTTCTCACGCGCAGACCGGGCGCAGCGCCAACCGTGGCGACTGCTCCCAGGCGTGCCGCTTGCCGTACACCCTCAAAGATGAAAAGGGTGGCGTGATCGCCTACGAAAAACACCTGCTGTCGATGAAAGACAACAACCAGAGCGCCAACATCCGCGCCCTGGTTGAAGCCGGTGTGCGTTCGTTCAAGATCGAAGGTCGCTACAAGGACATGGGCTATGTGAAGAACATCACCGCCTATTACCGCCAGCGCCTCGACGACGTACTCGAAGATCGCCCGGACCTCGCCCGCGCTTCCAGCGGCCGCACTGCGCATTTCTTTCTGCCTGACCCGGAAAAGACCTTCCACCGTGGCAGCACCGATTACTTCGTCACCGATCGCAAGATCGACATCGGCGCTTTCGATTCGCCGACCTTCACCGGTCTGCCAGTGGGCACGGTCGAGAAAGTCGGTAAGCGTGACATGCAGGTCGTGACCCACGAGCCGCTGTCCAACGGTGACGGCCTCAACGTGTTGGTCAAACGCGAAGTGGTCGGTTTCCGCGCCAACATCGCCGAAGCCAAAGGCGAGTTCGAAGAAGACGGCGAGAAGCGCTACCGCTACCGCGTCGAGCCGAACGAGATGCCGGAAGGCCTGTTCAAGCTGCGCCCGAACCACCCGTTGAATCGCAACCTCGACCACAACTGGCAACAGGCGCTGCAAAAGACTTCTTCGGAGCGTCGCGTGGCCTTGAGCTGGGTCGCACGCCTGCGTGAAGAACAGCTGGAAGTGACCGCCACCAGTGAAGAAGACATCAGCGCCAGCGTCACCCTCGCCGGTCCGTTCGGTGTGGCCAACAAGCCTGAGCAAGCGCTGGAACAATTGCGCGATCTGCTCGGCCAGCTCGGCACCACGCAGTACCACGCCACCGACATCAAGCTGGATGCGCCACAGGCGTTCTTCATCCCGAACTCGCAGCTCAAGTCGCTGCGCCGTGAAGTGATCGAAGCCCTGACCGCCGCTCGCGTCGCCGCGCACCCGCGTGGCAGCCGCAAGGCCGAAACCAGCCCGCCGCCGGTGTACCCGGATTCGCACCTGACGTTCCTCGCCAACGTCTACAACCAGAAGGCGCGCGACTTCTACCACCGTCACGGCGTGAAGCTGATCGACGCCGCGTATGAAGCGCACGAAGAGGCGGGCGAAGTGCCGGTGATGATCACCAAACACTGCCTGCGTTTCTCCTTCAACCTGTGCCCGAAACAGGCCAAAGGCGTGACCGGCGTGCGCACCAAGGTCGCACCGATGCAGTTGATCCACGGCGATGAAGTGCTGACGCTGAAGTTCGATTGCAAGCCGTGCGAAATGCACATCATCGGCAAGATGAAAGGCCACATCCTCAACCTGCCGCAACCGGGCAGCGTGGTCGGCCACATCAGCCCCGAAGACCTGATGAAAACCATCCCGCGCGCACCGCACTGAGTGGTTGGCGAGTGCGGCGCTTCGGCGCCGTACTTGCCCGCCCTTCTGCGAACCCACCAAATCGCAGGCATAAAAAAACGCCAACTTCTTGCGAAGTTGGCGTTTTTTCGAATATGGCAGGGGCGGCTGGATTCGAACCAACGCATGGCAGGATCAAAACCTGCTGCCTTACCGCTTGGCGACGCCCCTACTGCTCTTTCCAGCTACTTCGTTGGTTTCGCTGTGAGAACGGGGCGCAATTTACCAAGGTTTTTTTGCTTTGGGAAGCGCGAAGTGAAATATTTTTTGTTTTAAAACAGCGACTTATTATTTCGCCCTGAATCAGGTCCAGGGGGAGTCGGTTTAGCCGCCGTGTATCACACTGTGTACGACCCCCACCGCGACACATCGCCTTTCAACAAAGCCGTTCTTCGACACAGACCCGATACGTCCCCACGCTCAAATGCACCCAAGGTTTCAAGGGTTCATTCAGACCTCTTGGCCAGAGGCTCGCACAGGAGACGTCACCATGAAGATGGCACTGCACACCCGCAAAACCGCTACTGCACTCGGCATGTCGATTATGGCTGTGGCGCTGTTCGGCGCTTTTGGCAGCGCTCAGGCGCAAACCACTGAATCGGCCGCCGTCAGCTATTCCGCACCCTCGCCTTTCGGCCCGCTCAAGCATGTGAAGGCCGGTGTGCTCGACGTCGCCTATGCCGAAACCGGCCCCGCGAATGGCCCGGTGGTGATCCTGCTGCACGGCTGGCCCTACGACATTCACAGCTACGACGAAGTCGCGCCGCTGCTCGCGGCCAAGGGTTATCGCGTGTTGATGCCGTATGCGCGGGGTTATGGCGATACGCAGTTCCTCTCCAAGGACACCTTGCGCAATGGTCAACCAGCGGCGCTGGCCAGTGACGTCATCGACTTCATGGACGCGTTGAAAATCAAGCAAGCGGTGCTTGGCGGCTATGACTGGGGCGCGCGTTCGGCGGACATCGTTTCGGCACTGTGGCCGGAACGCGTGAAGGCATTAGTTTCGGTCAGCGGTTATCTGATCGGCAATCAGGCCGCCGGGCAAAACCCGCTGCCGCCCAAGGCGGAATTGCAGTGGTGGTATCAGTTCTACTTCGCCACCGACCGTGGTCGTGCCGGTTATGAAAAGAACACTCACGACTTCGCCAAGCTGATCTGGCAACTGGCCTCGCCACAGTGGAAGTTCGACGACGCCACGTTCGACCGCAGCGCCAAGGCGTTGCAGAACCCCGATCACGTCGACATCACCGTGTTCAACTACCGCTGGCGTCTGGGTCTGGTGCAGGGTGAGGCGAAATACGCGGCGCTGGAGCAGAAACTCGCCACCGCACCGTCGATCAGCGTGCCGACCATTACCCTTGAAGGCGACGCCAACGGTGCGCCGCACCCAGCGCCGGAAGATTACGCCAAGCGCTTTACCGGCAAGTATCAGTTCCGCTTGATCAATGGTGGGATTGGCCACAACCTGCCGCAGGAAGATCCGCAGGCGTTTGCCAAGGCTGTGATCGACGCCGACCATCTGTAGAAACAAAAAAGCAGCCAGCCGCGATGGCTGACTGCTTGATCATTAACGTGCGTGATTATTCAGTTGGCAAAACGAGATCCAACGCTTTGTTCACCGCCAACTCCCCCAACATGACCACTTGCGCAATGCCCAACAGGGTATGGCGGTTTGATCCCTCCAGCACGCCAGCAAAATTGCCGAGCATGACCGAGGCGGACGCCAAAGATCCGCAAGCGTTGGTCAGCAACTCCTCGGTGTCTGCTTGCGGGTTGGCCATGAACAGCGCGTTGGGCGTGTAGGCTGTGGCCATGACCGCAGCAGGCAACAGGTAATGGTCGAGCGCACGTTCTGCCGCTTCGTGGAGCTTTCTTGAATTGGGTGATGCGTACGGCGACACCAGATCTGTGACCGGTGGTTCGGGTGGCTGGGACATCAGCTGAAACTCCAGACAAGAACCGCGTCAGGTTCTTTGATAGAAGGCGTGAAGCGTCGCGTTCGCGGACGCTTCTGTGCAAATGAGGGGGCGCGCCCCCTCACCTATCTGCATCGCTACTACTGCGGCAAACGCTGGTTATCCAGAACTCGGCCGACCACCAGCTCGCTGAGCATGATCACCTGTTGCAGGATCAGCATCTTTTTGCGCTGTGAAGGGTCGATCGAATCGGCGAGATCTCGGGCCATGTCATTGGCGCAGGACAAGGTTTCAGTGGCTTCGACGAGCAGGGTTTCGTTGTCCACCGACGGGTCGATCAGGTAGATTTTGCCGGTTTTGCGGGTGGGTATTGAGGTCTTCAGCGCGGAAGGGTTGAGGTAGAAATTGATCGCGCGGTCGGTGGCCTCTTTGATGTTTTGAGGTTCGAGCGCGGCGTCGTAGGGGATTGGATCGGTTGCTGGCGGGTTTGGCGTAATTTTGAACATAGATGACACTCGCTTAACAAAAAAATAAGGAGCCATCACTCACGCTACCAAACGAGGTGGTGACCATTGCGCAGGTTGGTAGACCGGTCTAAGCGAGTAAACCCCGGCGCTCCCGAAGGAGCCCCACGCATGGCCACCATATAAAACCGAGCCCCAAAAAGAGACTGCATATAGCGGCGCATAACGCTTAGAAAACGGGCTACCAAACCCGATCACTGTTTTGCAGTGACAGGGAAACGATACAGCCCGCCTCAAGGCGCGTAAGCCGGCGGATTCTGGCGTACGCGTAGGTAACGGCGCAAGGTGTTGTAGCCGTTATGGCGTAACAGTGCGTGTAAGTTAAACGTGTGTGGGTATCGGTGTGTAAAAGCCCCTCACCCTAGCCCTCTCCCAGAGGGAGAGGGAACTGACCGTGGTGTTTGGGCGAGGTACGCCGACGTGAGGTATCGCGGTGAATTCTGGTGACGAAGCGGTTAGTGCCGCCTGCAAATTCCCTCACCCTGGCCCTCTCCCAGAGGGAGAGGGAATTTACCGTGGTGTTTGGGGGTGGTACGCCGACGTGGGATATCGAGGTGAATTCAGGTGGGTAACGGCCGGGGTTATTTGACCAGCCGTTTTTCTTTGGAAGGTCTGTAGCCGAAATATGAGCTGTAGCACTTGCTGAAATGGCTCGGCGAGACGAAGCCGCAAGCCACCAGCACTTCCACCTGCGACAGCTCGGTGTGCTGCAGCAAGCGTCGCGCTTCGGTGATGCGCAGCTCCAGGTAATAGCGCTGCGGCGTGGTGCCCAGTTGCTCCTTGAACAGGCGCTCCAACTGGCGGCGGGAGCGCCCGGCGTACACCGCCAGTTGCTCCAGCTCCAGCGGCTCCTCCAGATTGGCGTCCATCAGTTTCACCACCTCACGCAGCGGCGCACTGACGCAGAGGTTTTCATCCGGTTTGATCCGCCGGTAGCGCGACTCCTCGAACGCGAGGATGTCTTCGATACCCTCGACCAAGGCTTTGCCGTGCAAGCCCTTGATCCAGTCCAGCGCCATATGAAAAGCGCCGGACGGACTCGACGCCGTGAGACGATCGCGATCAATCACATAGGGTTCGCTGCTGACGTGGGTGGCTTTGGCAATCTCGGTCAGCGCCGGGCGATGCTCCGGGTGGATCGCGCAGCGATAGCCATCGAGCAACCCGGCGCGGCCGAGAAACCACGAGCCATTCCATAACCCGGCGAGCGAGATGCCGCGCTCCGCTGCCGATCTGAGCAAGCCGATGAACTCATCACTCGCGCGCAGTTCGGTGCGATAACCGCCACATACCACCAGCAGATCGAGTTGCTGAAGTGCGGCAGCATCAAGACGTGCATCGGGCCGGATCACCAGGCCCAAGTCACTGATGACTTCGCCGTCGCCCAGGCCAAACGTGCGCGACGAAAACAATCCCGGGCGCAACAGATTGGTGGTGACAACGGTGTCCAGCGCCTGGGTGAAGGCCGGCAGTGAAAAGTGTTCGAGCAGCAGAAAACCGGTGCGGGTCAAGCGCGAGTCATCCGCGCCTTGCTCGTTCAGATAGCGGAGGTTTTTCCCCTTCATGCCTCCGCTGAATTGGCGTCGTTCGATCAAGTTCGGGTCCATCGGTGTGTTGTTATGCGCCGATAGTTGGCTTTGTCCGTCAAAGAGTCAATCACGCCAGCGGTGGATGGCGGGTGACGCAGTGACCTGCGCCACCACTGGGCGATGGCAGCGATCCGAACCCTGCCTCAAACAGCCGAGAAAAACCCGGCCCCCAAACGCCCCTCAAGACGCCCACACAACACGTAGTGCTGATAGCCGCTGGAGAAAGCCCCCTGGGAGATCGCAATCCTGACATCGTCATTCAATCGAAGGTACTGGGCTTCATCAAAGTTTTCTGCGCTGACTTCGCCGGCACGCCCGAGCCGCTCGCTGTCCACGGTGAGACCCTGGCTGGCGAAGTGCTCGAAATCGATGATGCGATTCACCGCGTGCCGCTCCAGCACACCCTGATTGGGATGCATCGAGTAGATATGCAGGCCTTTCTTGGCGCAGCGGTCGCACATGTCGACACAGTTTTTCTGCGTCGATTTACGCCGCGTCAGCTCTTCAAGCGGCATGTCGAGGTACTTGCCAACCTGATACTCGGTCTGATTGAAGATCGTGCAGCAAAGCACCGTGTTGCCATTGCAGTCGATAACCAGCCAGTCATCCTTGAGCGTGCACGCCATCTTGGGAAATTGCTGGATAACGTTGACGAGATCGTCGTACGGCGGCAGTGCGAGGCGCTTGAGGGTGTCAAGGTCCGTAGCCGTGACAGACGGGTCACGCTCGACAATGGCCAGTGTCTTCTCCAGCGGCATCATCACCGAGTACCCGGTGGTGAAGATGAAGCCAAGACGCTCACTGAACTCGCGCATCAGTGATTCTTCTTCGATGTTATCCAGGTAGCGGTGATAGTAAACATCCACACGGGTTCTCAGACCCAGGCGCTGTTTGATCTCGTGCAGGGCAATCATGTTTTGTTTTACAACTTCGATATCGCCGCCGACATGGCCCTTTTCGTAGGTCTCCTGGTAAAAACCCGAGAGCGAAATACGGAAGTAACTCGGCTCGGCCATCAAGGCCTTTTCCATATTCTTGGCGAGATTAAGGTTGGTGCTGATGCCGCTGCCCATGCCGGCAGCGTTAATGATCTCGATAAATTCGCCAATTTTTGGATGAATCAGCGGCTCGGTCCAGTTATAGAGGTAGATGGTGTCGACGCCCTCTGTCTTGGCCTTATCGACAATCTGCTTGAACATGTCGAGCTGCATGGCTTTTTTGAAATTGAGATTTTCCGAGTTGCCCATTGGGCAAGACGGGCAGCTCAGATTGCACGCACCGACGATATCGATGTACATATTCATGCGGGTGAAGCTCCTTGACTTGAAAGCCACGCATCTCATCACTGCAGTCTTTCAAGTCGCCTGATTGTGTTGGTTTTTTGACGGCACTGGCACACCGGCTAGCAATAACTGCACCACAATCCTGTTACGCCATTAACTCAACGACCCAATCGATGAACACACGAAGCTTGAGGCTGACATGTCGATTGGGTGGGTAGGCCAGATAGAGCGGCATCGGCTCGAGCTGCCAGTCTTCAAACAACGGCACCAACTCGCCGCGTGTCACATGCTCTTCAGACATGTATGTGGGCAACCACAGCACGCCCATCCCCGCCAGACCTGCCGCGAGATAGGCATTGCCGTCATCGACCGCCAGCACGTGACGCCCTTTGATTTGCAGGTTTTCACTGGCGTTGTGCAAGGCATACGGCACCGGTTTGCCGGTGCGTGCCCAGAGAAAACCGACCACGCGATGGTGGCTGTCTTCCAGGTCTCTCGGGTGCGCGGGAATGCCAGCGCGCGCCAGATATTGCGGTGCGGCAAACACCCCCAACTGCAGATCGGCGACCTTGCGTGCCATCAGCGACAGGTCCATGAGTTCACCCCCGCGCACCACGCAATCGACGTTCTCATCAATGATGTCGACGATGCGGTCACTGACGCCCATGTCGATCTGGATATCCGGATAGCGCGCGTGAAACTCGGGCAGCGCCGGCACCAGAATCAGCCGCGCGAACGGGCTCGGGACGTCCACGCGCAGCCGGCCCGAAGGTGATGCCGCCGCGCCGGGCAGGCTGGTTTCGGCATCATCGAGGTCGGCGAGCAAGCGGATCACGCGTTGGTAATACACCGCGCCATCAGCGGTGACGTTGACCTTGCGCGTGGTGCGATTGAGCAACTTGACCCGCAGGCGCGCCTCCAGTTGCTGAACCAGTTGGGTCACCGTGGTCTTGCTCATGTGCAGGGTTTCGGCGGCTTTGGTGAAACTACCGGCCTCGACCACTCGGGCGAAGGCCTGCATTGCGTCAAAACGGTCCAAGGTGCGCCCTCGATTGTTTGGATTTCACAAACAGTGAACGCCAAGCTTGCGCGTTTATCGCTGGCCTGCAAATACCTACAGTGGCTCCATCAACTCAAATGAAGGAGACACTTCCATGACTCAGCGCGATGTTGTTTTTCCATCCGCACGCCGCACGCTTTACGAACGCCACCGTTACTCGCCCGCCATTCGTTCCAACGGTTTTCTGTTTGTCTCGGGACAGGTCGGCAGCACCGAGGACGGCACGCCAGAGCCGGACCTGAAAAACCAGGTGCGTCAGGCGTTCACTAACCTCAATGCAATCCTGGAAGAGGCCGGTGCCAGCTTCGATGACGTGGTTGATGTCACCGTATTCATCGTTGATCCCCAGTCGAAATTCGAGACGATCTGGAATGTGGTGCTGACCGAGTTCTGGGGCGAGGCGCCGCATCCGACCGTGACGGCGGTTGGCGTGACGTGGCTGTATGGGTTTGATTTCGAGATCAAGGTGATTGCCAGGTTGCCTGAGGCGGCCTGATCGTCAGATCGATTTGCAGCAAGGGTCGGCAGTCTTCAGACTGGCGGCCCTTTAGTCCTTTCCGACAGCCGTCATGTCAGTTTCATTGCTCAAGCCTGCCCTCCCCGGCATCGCCCTGCGTCGTTGGCGCTTGCTGCATCGCGTCAAGCAAAGCCACGCCGCGCAGATGTTCAACGTCACCCAATCGACCATTTCCCGCTGGGAAAGCGGCGTGCTGGCGCTGGATCCGGCTGCGCATCTACAGCTTGAGCAACTGTTGGCCGCGCGCCTCGACACGGCGGCCGATCAGGCTCTCGCCCGGTTGGTGTGCGAAAGCGCACGACCGGTTCATCTGGTCTGCGACCTGACCCACCGTTTGCTGGCCTGTTCCTCGGCCCGCGCCGCGCAGTTCGCCAGCCCGCTGAGCGAATTGCTCGGACAATCTCTATGGCGCTTCGTGACGCCGGAAATCGCCAGCAACGAACGGGCGCTCGACACACTGGGCTGGCGCGAATTGCAGGCACCTCCGGCGCTGGAATTTGTCACCGGCAGCAACGACTCAGACCTCGTGCCGATCCGCCAGAGCCTGTGCCGCTGGACCCGCATTCCACTGTCCGACGGCACTGCCGCGCGGCTGGTCGAGACGCTCTGAACGCATATTTTATGCGTGGACGCTCAACCGCATCGGCCCTAGGCTTGCTGCTCGGCTCCACCACCGGGCAAGTTCATGGACCTCGAAAAAATCAGCGCACGCCTCGAATTCCTGCGTGAAGCAGAAAAGCTCAAGGACGTTCTCAGAAGCGCACACACATCCAGTGGGCGCACCGAAAGCACCGCCGAACACAGCTGGCGCCTGTGCCTGATGGCGATTGTCTTCGCCGATGAGCTGGCCGGGCTCGACCTGCTCAAAGTGCTGAAGATGTGCGTGATTCACGACTTGGGCGAAGCGATCAACGGCGACATCCCGGCGGTCGATCAGGCCACGTTCCCCGATAAGGGCGAACAAGAGCGCAACGACCTTCTGCTGCTCACCCGCGCGCTCGATAACCCCCTGAGAAACGACATTCTCGCGTTGTGGGACGACTACGAAAACGCCCGGTCGGCCGAAGCCAAAGCGGTCAAGGCACTGGACAAACTTGAGACTCTGCTGCAACACAATCAAGGCCAGAACCCGGCCGATTTCGACTACCACTTCAATCTGACTTACGGCAAGAAACACACCAGTGCCGCCCCGATTTTCGCCGCACTGCGCGCACTCATCGATCACGACACTCAAGAAAGAATCGACATGAACCTGACCTTGCAACGAACTCAGTGACGACATCGACACCATCGCGCAACAGGTGTTGTCACCCTGGTCGCTCGTAAATATCCGGACACACCCAAGCGTTTGCCATTTCATAGGTCGTCTGTTTGCATGCTCTGCGAAATCAGCATTCAGATCAGGGAGACGATCGATGAATATTTTGGTGGTGGGTGCCAGCAAAGGTTTGGGCAGGGCTTTGATCGAAGGTTTGGGCAACGCGGGAGACACGCTGACCGGCGTTTCCCGTTCACGCCCCGAGGGATTGATAGCGGTTGCCGAGCGATCTGTACGCTGGGTGGAGGCCGATCTAAGGGATTCTGCTAGTGCTGCGCATGCTATCGAGCAAGCCGTCGCGGACGACGGGCTGGATACGCTGATCTACAACCTCGGCATCTGGGAAGAATTGGCCTTCGATCCGGCCTATGACTTTCTCGACAGCCCGGACGACGAAGTACAAGCCATCGTCAGTTGCAACATCACCTCGACTATTTTACTGATCAAGCGCCTGCTCCCTTTGCTGCTGAACAGTACCCACCCCAGAATCATCCTCACCGGATCGACTTCAGGCCTGCCGCAAAGCGGGCGTCCGGAAGTCGCCTTCGGCGCCTCCAAATTCGCCCTGCGCGGGATTGCCGATACGCTGCGCGAAGGCTACCGACAGCAGCGTCTGGCGGTGACTTGCCTGAATCTGGGGTATCTCAACACCGAGGATCGGCTGAGCACGCCGCGAGATCTGGCTGCGCAGCGTGGCGAGGGTCAGCTGATTCCAGTTCACGATGTCGTTCAGGTTGTGCGCATGATTCTGAGTCTTTCTTCGGCCAGCTACGTCAAGGAACTCACCCTGCCGGCAATACTCGACGAACGCTTTTGACCGTTCCTGCCCTGATGGCGCTGGCCTTTACGCGTGCGAATACGTATAACCTCGCCGATTCGTCTACCCTCACGTAGCGCCCTGGTTCAGCTCTTCACACTTTTTGACGCTCACGAAACGGAGAATTCCATGCTCAAACGAACACTGGCACTGACCGCCGGCCTGGCCCTGTCCTTTTCTGCATTCATGGCCCAGGCGGCCGACGTTTTGCGCGTCAGCGCGATTCCCGATGAAGCCCCGACCGAGCTGCTGCGCAAGTTCGAACCGCTGGGGGCTTATCTGGAACAGCAATTGGGCATGAAGGTGCGGTTCGTGCCGGTGGCCGACTATCCGGCGGTGGTTGAAGCTCTCGCGACTGATCGCCTCGATATGGCCTGGCTTGGCGGCTTCACATTCGTGCAGGCGCGCTTGAAGACCGATGCGACCACGCCGGTCATTCCGTTGGTGCAGCGGGAACAGGACGCGCAGTTCACCAGTAAATTCATCACCGCCGACCCGAATGTGCATAGCCTCGCCGACCTGAAGGGCAAGACCTTCGCTTTCGGTTCGGTGTCGTCGACTTCCGGCAGCCTGATGCCGCGATACTTCATGTTGAAAAACGACGGCATCAAGCCTGAAGGTTATTTCAGCCGTGTCGCCTACTCCGGCGCCCACGATGCCACTGTGGCCTGGGTGCAGGCCGGCAAGGTCGATGCCGGTGTGCTGAACGCCAGTGTCTGGCAGAAACTGGTCGATGCCGGCAAGGTCGACACCAACAAGGTCAAAGTCTTCGCCACCACCCCGACCTACTTCGATTACAACTGGACCGTGCGCGGCACCCTCGACCCGGCACTGGCCGCGAAGATCAAGAAAGCCTTCCTTGATCTGGACCCGGCCAACCCTGAGCAGAAGAAGATTCTTGATCTGCAAGCGGCCAGCCGCTTCATCGACACCAAGCCCGAGAACTACAAGGGCATCGAGGAAGCCGCCCGCGCTGCCGAACTGCTGAAATGACCCTACGCCTCAATCAGGGCAACCTGCGCCACGCCAATGGAGTCGACGCCCTGCGCGGTGTCGATTTGCAGATTGGCGTCGGCGAACAGGTCGCGATCATTGGACCGTCCGGGGCCGGCAAGTCGAGTTTGCTCAACCTGCTGGCCACCGCCCTGCGGCCCAGCAGCGGAGAGATTGAAGTGCTGGGCGAACGTGCCTGGCACTTGTCGGCCCGCCAACGCCAGCGTCTGCGCGCGCGGATCGGTCTGGTGCATCAAGCGCCGCCGCTGCCGCCGCGTCAGCGTGTGGTGACGGCGGTATTGGCCGGCAAGCTCGGCCAGTGGAGCTTGGGTAAAAGTCTCTTGAACCTGTTGCACCCACTGGATGTGGCCGGTGCCCGCGCGGCGTTGGCGCGACTGGATCTGGGCGACAAGCTGTTTGCGCATTGCCAGCAATTGTCTGGCGGCCAGTTGCAACGCGTCGGCATTGCCCGTGTGTTGTATCAGGCGCCGGAAATCCTCTTGGCTGACGAACCGGTGTCGGCAATGGATCCGGTCATGGCCGGGCACACACTGTCGATCCTCTCGCGGCATGCCCGCGAGCACAACGTCACACTGGTGGCGAGCTTGCATGCGGTGGATCTGGCGCTTTCGCACTTCCCACGGATCATCGGTCTGCGCGACGGGCAGATTCTGTTCGACAGCCCTTCCGGTCAAGTCAGCCACGCGATGCTCGACGCGCTGTACGCCAACGAAAAACTGCAATCACCGACCGCTGCGGTGGCGCCTTTGACTGTGCAGATTCCACGATGCTGAAGGCGGATTCACGAGACCCCGCGGCATGGCCACGGCTGCTGCTGACGTTGCTGGCGATTGCGTTGCTGTGGCCGGGCATTCAGCTCAGCGAGTTGAACCTGGGGGTGTTACTCCCAGACAGCCAGAATGAAATGGGCCGTTTTGTCGCGCAGTTCTGGCCTCCTGCGCACGACGAAGCGTTTCTGCAGCTATTGCTCAAAGCCACCCTGCAAACCCTGGCCATCGCCACCGCCGGCATGGCTTTGGCGCTGGTATTGGCGATACCGGCGGGCCTGGTTGCCAGTCGTTCGCTGTCGCTGTCCGCCGCTTCACGCGGTGGCGTGCCCAGTCGATTGGGCCGTCTGTTGCGCTGGCCGGTGCGCGGCTTGCTGATTTTTTTGCGCAGCGTGCCGGAAATCGTCTGGGCGCTGTTGTTTGTCCGCGCTGTCGGATTGGGCCCGGCGGCCGGTGTGCTGGCGATCGCAATCACTTACAGCGGCATGCTCGGCAAGGTCTACGCGGAGATTTTCGAATCGACCGATCAGCGTCCGGCGCACGCGCTGTTGCAGGCTGGCAGTGGAAGGCTGGCAGCGTTTGCTTACGGCACGTTGCCCAACGTCGCGTCAGAACTGCTCTCGTACACGGTCTATCGCTGGGAATGCGCAATCCGCGCTTCGGTGGTGATGGGGTTTGTCGGCGCCGGCGGTCTCGGTCAGCAGATCGACCTGTCGATCCGCATGTTCGCTGGCGGTGAAGTCGCCAGTATTCTGCTGTGCTTCCTGGTGCTGGTTCTGGTCGCCGACCAACTCAGCCGCTTGCTGCGCTGGAGGCTGACATGAACCGTCTGATCAACCTGTTGCTGATCGCTGGTATCGCGTTGGCGGTCATCGCGTCCTTCGCTTATCTGGGACTGGATATCGGCGAACTGGGCAGCGCCACCAGCCTCAAGCAGATGGGCGCGTATGTGCAGCGTTTTCTCAGCCCGGATCTGAGCGCGGATTATCTTAAAGCAATCTTGCACGGGTCGATGGAAACCCTGGCCATGTCGGCGCTCGGCACCCTGCTCGCCGCTGTGTTCGGCATTGTGCTCGCCCTGCCTGCCGCCGGGCGTTTCGGCTGGCCACTGCAAAGTGCTTCGCGCCTGCTGCTTAATGCCTTGCGGGCAATACCGGAACTGGTCTGGGCCGCGCTGATGGTACTTGCCGCTGGCCTCGGCCCGAACGCCGGCACCCTAGCCCTCGCCCTGCACACCACTGGCGTGCTCGGTCGATTGTTCGCCGAAGCACTGGAAAATACCCCGCCACAACCGGCCGAAGCCATTCGCTTGCAGGGCTGCAACCCGATTCTGGCCTTCTGCTACGGCACCCTTCCGAACCTTGCGCCACAACTGCTCGCCTACGTTCTGTACCGCTGGGAAAACAACATCCGCATGGCCAGCGTGCTCGGTTTTGTCGGTGCCGGCGGGCTTGGGCAGATGCTTTATGTGAGCCTGAGCCTGTTTCAGGAAGCCAAGGCCAGCACAGTGATTCTGGCCATGTTGGTGCTGGTGTTTGTGGTCGACTGGTTGAGCGCCTGGAGCCGCCAGCGCTGGGTGAAGGCCTAGTACGCAGGCGTGCGAGTGGATATCTGACAAAAGCTGATTATGCTTCAGGAAAACTTGCAGCAATGCGAGGCGGTCAGACTGTGCAGGTTTCACGCGGGAGCAATGGCGGCATTTGCCACAAGGCCAGAGTGCGACAAGCAGTAACGGGGGACTCCGGCCTACAACAATAAGCACGACGGAGAATACCCATGGCCACAATCGACACAGCATCCACCGGCAGTCCACCGCGCAGCGGCGGCATCACCAAGGAGGAGCGCAAGGTTATCTTCGCTTCATCCTTGGGCACGGTTTTCGAGTGGTACGATTTTTATCTCTACGGCTCACTGGCGGCGATCATCGCCAAGCACTTCTTCGCTGGCGTTAACGAAACCACCGCGTTTATCTTCGCCCTCCTCGCCTTCGCCGCCGGGTTTGCGGTGCGGCCGTTCGGAGCGATTGTGTTCGGCCGGCTCGGCGACATGATCGGGCGCAAACACACGTTCCTCATCACCATCGTCATCATGGGCGTCTCCACCGCGATTGTCGGCATATTGCCCGGTTACGCGACCATCGGTGTCGCTGCCCCGGTCATTCTCATTACCCTGCGCTTGTTGCAAGGCTTGGCGCTGGGTGGCGAGTATGGCGGCGCCGCGACCTACGTGGCCGAACACGCGCCGCGCAACAAACGCGGCTTCTTCACTTCATGGATTCAAACCACCGCGACCCTCGGCCTGTTTCTGTCGCTGCTGGTGATCCTCGCCTGTCGCACCGCGCTGGGCACTGAAGCCTTCGAAGCCTGGGGCTGGCGGATCCCGTTTCTGCTGTCGATCCTGCTGCTGATTGTCTCGGTGTACATCCGCCTGCAGCTGAGCGAGTCGCCGGTGTTCCAGAAGATGAAGGCTGAAGGCAAGGCGTCGAAAGCGCCGCTGACCGAATCCTTCGCGCGCTGGGACAACCTCAAAGTGGTGATCATGTCGTTGCTCGGCGGTACGGCCGGGCAAGCGGTGGTCTGGTACACCGGGCAGTTCTATGCGTTGTTTTTCCTGCTGCAGACATTGAAGATCGACCCGCAGACCGCCAATCTGTTGATTGCCGGATCACTGTTGATCGGCACGCCGTTCTTCGTGATCTTCGGCAGCCTCTCCGACCGCATCGGGCGCAAGCCGATCATCATGGCCGGGTGCATTCTGGCGGCGTTGACCTACTTCCCGATCTTCCACGCACTGACCCAGTACGGTAACCCTGACGTGTTTATCGCCCAGGAGAAGAACCCGGTCAAAGTGATCGCCAACCCGGATCAGTGCTCGTTCCAGTTCGACCCGGTGGGAAAGGCCAAATTCACCAGTTCCTGCGACCTGGCCAAGACATTGCTGGCGAAACGGGCGATCCCGTATGAAAACGTGATTGCAGAGCCGGGCACCGTCGCGCAAGTGCGCATCGGCGACAAAGTGGTCGAAAGTTTCGAAGGCAGCGCCCTGCCAGCCGCCGACTTCAAGACCCGTAACGATGCGTTTACTGCAACCCTCGGCACCGCGCTCAAGGAGGCCGGTTATCCGGAGAAAGCCGACCCGGCGAAAACCAATTACCCGATGGTGCTGCTCCTGCTGACCGTGCTGGTGATCTACGTGACCATGGTCTACGGCCCGATCGCGGCGTGGCTGGTCGAGCTGTTCCCGACCCGCATCCGCTACACCTCGATGTCGCTGCCGTATCACATCGGTAACGGCTGGTTCGGCGGTTTCCTGCCGACGGTGGCTTTTGCCATGGTCGCCGCGACCGGGGATATCTACTACGGCTTGTGGTACCCGATCGTGATTGCGGTGATGACAGCGGTACTCGGCACGTTCTTCCTGCCGGAAACCAAGGATCGCGACATTCTCAAGGATTGAAAACCGTCAGCGCGCCCTCTCCACCGCGGGAGGGCGCCATTCTGCACAACCCGGCAAAAATATCGAACGCCTGCCGCACTGCCTGCCTCCAATGTTTACACCACTGGAGGTCACCAACATGAACAGCGACGATAAAACCCCGAACGCCCCACCCACCGACACGTCCGGCGAACCGGTGAATGTGGTCGAGCGCGATCTTGGAGACCGAGACGCTACAGCGCAAGATCGATGAGATAGAGCGCAAAGTGGCCGATGGTAATTAGTGTTTTGCAGGCGATCGCAACAGCCTGCTGGATCTACCCCCTCACCCCAGCCCTCTCCCCCAAGGGGGCGAGGGGGAAAGGGAGCCGATTTGTGTGCTTTTCAAATCTTGCGTTCAACTCGGTATTTCAAGTCGGCGTTACTTGCACAAACACCTCGGTCAGTCCCCTCTCCCCCTGGGAGAGGGCTAGGGTGAGGGCTTCTTCGCCAGATTGAGTTTCACGGCCGCACATATCTGCTCCCATTCGGCCGTCAGTGTGGCCAGCGCCAAGGCATTGCCCAGTGCTGCGCCACTGGCAGTGTTGTCGAAAATGCACCAGGTCGCCGCACCTGCTGCAGCCACTGATTGCAAGGCTTGTACGAGACTTTGCAGGTAAGGAGAATCGTAGGCGCTGTGGTAAATGCGCGGTGCGCCGTGCAGACGCCAGTAACGGATTCCCGCCCAGCCACTGGGCGCTGCATCACTGCTGATGCGCGAGGGATCGACGACCGCTTGGGCGATCTGACAAGTCTTCAATATTGGCTCAGCGCTGACCCACGATTCATGCCGTGGCTCAAGCACCACAGGGCCAGAGAAGCGCTGACGCAATATCACGAAGAAGGCTTCGGCGATGGCTTCGTTGTACGCCAGTGATGGCGGCAATTGCACAAGCAAGCAGCCGAGGCGCTCGCCCAGACCACCGCATTCAGTCAGAAACTTGTCCAGCGCTGACTCGCACCCCGCAAGGCGCAATTCATGGGTGATGTGTTTGGGCATTTTCACCGAAAAGCGAAAGGTCTCCGGTACACCGTCGGCCCAACGTTCGTAGGTTTGCCGGCGATGGGGACGATAGAACGAGCTATTGATTTCCGCGCAGTTGAGGCGCGCGGCATAGCGCTGCAAGTGCGAGCCTTCCACCGCAAATGCCGGCCAATGCTCGCGACCCAGACTCCAGCCTGCACAGCCAATGAAAATCAAAAACACACCTCCTCACCTGTAGGCGCAGATCGTTCGGTGATCGTTCCCTCGTTCCGCGTGGGAACGATCAAACCTGTGTGCTAATCGGTTATTTTTTTCCGGGCAACACCGCGCCGAGCACCTGCTTGGCGGTTTGCACGATTACCCCGGCCTCATCCGGATCGCCCTTGAGCAGCGTCGTGGCGAATTTCTTCGCCTGCTCAAGCTTGATGTGCGGCGGCAAGGGTGGCACGTTCGGGTCGGTCTTGAACTCGATCACCACCGGCACTTCCGAGGCCAATGCCTTTTCCCAGGCTGCGGCAACGTCTTCTTCGCGATCGACAAAAATGCCTTTCAGGCCAATGGAAATGGCGAACAAGTGATAAGGCACATCCGGGATACTTTGCGAGGCTTCGAACTTCGGATCGCCCTCCATCACCCGCTGCTCCCACGTGACCTGATTAAGATCCTCGTTGTTGAACACCGCGCAGATCCATTTCGGACTCGCCCATTGCCGCCAGTATTTGGCGACGGTGATCAGTTCGGCCATGTTGTTCATCTGCATCGCGCCATCACCCACCAGCGCAATCACCGAACGCTCCGGATAAGCAAACTTGGCGGCAATCGCGTAAGGCACAGCGGCGCCCATGGACGCCAGACCACCGGACAGCGAGCACTGCATGCCACGGCGGATTTTCAGGTCACGGGCAAACCAGTTGGCGCAGGAGCCGGAGTCGCTGGTGATGATGGCCTCATCGGGCAAGCGCGGCGACAACTCGTACACCACCCTTTGCGGGTTGACCGGATCAGCCTTGGCCATTGCGCGTCTTTCCAGGGTTTTCTCCCAGCTACCGCGCCAGCCTTCGACTTTCTTGCGCCACTTGTTGGAGGTTTTCTGTTCGAGCAGCGGCAATAACGCGGCGAGGGTTTCTGCCGAGTCGCCGACCAGATTGACCTCCATCGGGTAACGCAGGCTGAGCATGTCGGGCTGCAAATCGATCTGCACGCCACGCGCCTGGCCTTCCTTGGGCAGAAACTCCGAATACGGAAACCCCGAGCCGATCATCAGCAAGGTGTCGCATTCGCTCATCAGTTTATAGCTCGGCTCGGTGCCGAGCAGGCCGATGCTGCCGGTGACCCAAGGCAGATCGTCCGGCAACACGGCTTTGCCCAGGAGCGCCTTGGCGACCCCGGCGCCGAGTTTTTCCGCCACCGCGATGACTTGATCGGTCGCCTGCAAAGCCCCCGCGCCAACCAGAATCGCGACCTTCTCTCCGGCGTTCAAAACCTCGGCGGCGCGCTGCAGATCCTCGTCATAAGGCAGCACTTTGGGTTTGGTGTAACCCACCCCGGAATGCGCGGTGCCATGGGCGCGCGCCGGAGCTTCGTATTTCAGCTCCTGCAAATCGTTGGGCAGAATCAGCGCGGTGACCCGGCGCTCACCCACCGCCGTGCGCACCGCACGATCGAGCAAATGCCGTACCTGCGAAGGCGCCGACGCCTGCTGCACAAATGCCCCGGCGACATCCTTGAACATCGACACCAGATCCAGCTCTTGCTGATAGTGACTGCCCAGCGCCGTGCGTGCCTGCTGACCGACGATGGCCAACACCGGCATGTGGTCCATGCGCGCGTCATAGAGGCCGGTAATCAGGTGCGAGGCGCCCGGGCCGGAGGTGGCGATGCACACACCTAACTCGCCGGTGAACTTGGCATGTGCCGAGGCCATGAACGCGGCCATTTCTTCATGCCGGGCCTGGACGAACTCGATCTTTCCGTTGGCCCGACTGAGCGCGCCGAACACGCCGTTGATACCGTCGCCCGGATAACCAAAAATCCGCGTGACGCCCCATTGGCTGAGCCGCTCAACCAGAAAATCTCCCACTGTCATCGTCATCTCGATCCTCGTCTTTCTCCGCTGTATGGAGCTGCCCCGGCAGAACATCCGTCGGGCACTGTAAGGGTCTGGACACTAGGTACGTTGGCGAAGTTTCGATGGATTTCCCCGAGTCGGTTCTTGTTTGCGAACCAGACTGTCAGGACAGCACAAGACCTCTCGGTCGGCGGCGAGGCCATTCGCGAACAGGCTCGCTCCCACAGGGAATCGAGTTGCAAATGTGGGAGCGAGCCTGCTCGCGAAGACGTCAGAACAGCCACTGATGACGCGGAGGCTTTCAACGATGCGGATGCACCGTGAACGCCACCAGTTTGATCACGATCGGCCGCACGACGAGAATGCACAGAAACGCCACGGGCATCGCCAGCTTGTAGGCGTGCAAGGCATTACTCAGGTAGTCGTTATCAATGCCCGAATTGGCGGCGGTGATCACCAGCGACATCAGAAACGCCATGATCGTCGCCATGTACAGCGCGAAAACATACGGCGTGGCGCGCGGTGACAGCTTGCGGCGGTTGATGTTCAGGGCTTCGGCGCGGGTTGGTTGATTCATATGGCTTTTCCATCCAGTGACAGGGAGACCGCACGTTAGCAAGGTCGCCCCCGAGCAACTAGACGCTCAAGCGCAGGTACTTTATAAAGCAGAACTTACGAATCAGCCCTCAGCGTGACGATGAATGAATCTGTTAGCGGCGATTGCCTGTTTTATCAAAGTGGTGGAATCAGGCTCGATTGTCGGCGCCGCGAAGATTCTCGGCGTCAGTGCGGCAGCAGTGAGCCAGACACTCAATCGGCTGGAAACGCACCTCGGTGTGCGCCTGTTGCAACGCACCACGCGCAGCATGGCGCTCACCGAAAACGGCGCGGTGTACTACGAGAAAGTCCGCCGGATTGCGGCGGACCTGGAAGCCGCGCAAAGCTCGATCAGCCGCGATGAGCGCGAGTTACAGGGCCGTTTGAGTATCGCCTCGACCTCCGCGTTCGGCCGTCATGTGCTGGCCGCGCTGATCGCCGGGTTTGCTGCGCAGCATCCGCGCCTGCTCATCGAACTCTCGACCACCAATGGCAAGATCAACCACATCCAGGACGGCATTGATCTGAGCCTGCGGATCAAGCCGCAACTGGAGGACGGCATCGTCGCGCGCAAGATCGTTTCGCTGCCCTTCATCATGTGCGCCGCGCCAGCCTATCTGCAGCGCGCCGGGTGGCCGCAATCGCCGGATGATTTACAGAACCACGCCTGCCTGGCCTTTCGTTATCCCTTGGACGGGCGGTTTCTGCGCTGGAGTTTTATCCGCGACGGCCAGCGTTTCGACGCCCCCATCAATGCCACCGCCATCAGTGATGACATTGATGCACTGGCGCAAATGGCGGTTCACGGTGCCGGGATCACGCGACTGGCGGAGTTTGTCGCCGCGCCGTATCTCGCAAGCGGGCAACTGGTGCCGCTGTTTGAACATAGCGGCGCCGCTCACTCCGTTGTCGAGCCGATGGACATCTACGCCTGCGTGCAGGAACGGGCGGCGATGACGCCGAAGGTCAAAGCCTTTCTGGATTATCTGACAGCACATCTGGCCACGCGCTGGCCGATGGAAAATGTTTAAGAGGCAGGGCTCATAGAGGCTCGCTCAAGCGCGCGAATTCGGGCAAAGTCCACCTCGCCCATTCGGCCCATCACGGAAGATAACAACAATGAAAAAGTCTCTCGGCGCTCTGCTCATGATCTGCTTGAGCAGCCCCGTGTTCGCGGACACCCAACCCGTTGGTTTCCAGTACGCCACGCTGGCGGATCCGCTAAATGAGCGCCCGGTAGAAATGGTCGTCTGGTACCCAAGTTCGCCCACCTCTGCGACGCCACAATTGTTCGGCGACAACCCGGTATTCGTCGGCGCCCCTGCGGTGCTCGACGCCCCGGCCGCCAAGGGCGAGCATCCATTGGTGGTGCTTTCCCACGGCAACGGCGGTAGCTGGATCAACCAGACGTGGCTGGCCAGTGCACTGGCCCATGAGGGTTACATCGTCGCGGCGGTCAATCATCCCGGCACCACCAGCCGCGACCGCAGCCCGCAAGCGGCGGCGCAGTTGTGGCAACGCCCCGTTGACCTCAGCCGCGCTATCGATGCGGTGACGGCACAACCGGAAAAGTTCGGCGCAGTGGCCAAGGATCGAATTGCCATTGTCGGCCATTCGCTCGGCGGCTGGACGGTCCTCGAAGCCGGCGGCGCACGCTTCGACCCCGAGCGTTTTGCCGACGACTGCAAAGTCCATCCACAACTGGCCAGTTGCACCGCTTACCAACAAATGAACACTGCAAACACCGCGCAAGCGAAAGCTCAATTGGCCGCCGACTGGCGTGACAAGCGCGTCACTGCCGTGGTTTCACTGGACCTGGGCCTGTCGCGCGGGATGACCGACGCCAGCCTCGCGGCCTACCCCGTGCCGATCCTGGTGATCGCTGCCGGCGTGCCGTCGAAAGAACTGCCCGCTGAACTGGAGTCCGTCGACCTCGCCAAACGTCTGCCAAAAACCTCATCGCATTTCGTCGAGATCAGCGACGCCAGTCACTTCAGTTTCATGGCAATCTGCAAACCTGGCGCCGTGGCCATGCTCGACGAGGATGTACCGGGCGACAGCATCATCTGCACCGATGGCGACGGTGGTCGTCCGCGTGCGGTCATTCAACAACAGGTGATTTCCCTGATCAGCGGGTTTCTGGCGCCGTCACCTGACCGCTTGAAACCAGCCATTACTTACCAGGAACCCCAATAACAATGCTCACGCCCTCCCCTCAGACCTTCCGGGGCAGTTGCCTGTGCGGAGCGGTGAAATACCAGATCCGTTCACGGCCCAAAGCGCTTTCGCACTGCCACTGCAGCCAGTGCCGCAAAAGCCACGGCGCAGCGTTTGCCAGTTATGGCAGCGTGCTGCGGCAGAACCTGGAACTGTTGGAGGGCGCCGAACAGCTCAAGGCCTATCAGTCTTCGCAATCGGTACAACGCCAGTTTTGCCTGAACTGCGGCTCGTCGCTGTTCTGGGCAAACAATCAGGGTGAGTACCGCGACTGGATCTCGGTAGCCCTGGGCACGCTGGACACGACGTTCACCACGGAAAAACAGCAACACGTCGAAGTAACGTCGAAGGCGCCATGGTTTGAAATCAAGGATCAATGGCCGCAGCGTTGAGTCTCACCCTGTTTCTGTGGTGTCCTGTCTATTCTCAGCAGGTATTTTTCCACTCGCCAACGATGAGGCCCCTTTCATGAGCAAAGCGCCGTACGTTCCACCCCAGGTCTGGAAAAACGAAGCCCCGTCCGGTGGCCAGTTCGCCAGCATCAACCGGCCGATTGCCGGGCCGACCCATGACAAAACCCTGCCCGTCGGCAAGCATCCGTTGCAGCTCTACTCGCTGGCCACGCCCAACGGCGTGAAGGTGACCATTCTGCTCGAAGAGCTGTTGGCGCTGGGGCACAGCGCTGCCGAATACGATGCGTGGCTGATCCGCATTGGCGAGGGCGACCAGTTCTCCAGCGGCTTTGTCGAGATCAACCCGAACTCGAAAATCCCGGCGTTGCTCGATCGCAGTGTCGAGCCACCGATTCGCGTATTCGAATCGGGTTCGATCCTGCTGTATCTGGCCGAGAAGTTCGATGCTTTCCTGCCGAAGGATCCGGCGGGCCGTACCGAAACGTTGAACTGGCTGTTCTGGCAGATGGGCTCGGCGCCGTATCTTGGCGGCGGTTTCGGACATTTCTATGCCTATGCGCCAGAGAAAATGGAGTATCCGATCAACCGTTTCACCATGGAAGCCAAGCGGCAACTGGACGTGCTCGACCGTCGTCTGGCCGAAAGTGCCTATCTGGCTGGCGACCACTACACCATCGCCGATATCGCGGTCTGGCCGTGGTACGGGCAACTGGTGCGCAACAACGTTTACTCGGCGGCCGAGTTTCTCGCGGCTCACGAATACACCCATTTACAGCGCTGGGCCGAGGATATCGCCCAGCGGCCGGCGGTCATTCGTGGGCAACGCGTCAATCGCACCTGGGGCGATGAAGCAACCCAAGTACCCGAGCGTCACGAGGCTAAAGATTTGAACTGACAGCCCTTTCATCACCTTCAGCAGCGGGCCGATCACAAGCGTTTGTGATCGGCCCGTTTTGCCTCTGTCTCGCCCCCGAAAAACCGCGACTCTGCGCCAACCCGCGACGCAGAGCGCCCGGCCGATTGTGAAAAATTCGTTAACTAACTGAGCCGTACGGCTTTCTTCACCCGGAATGATCTGACACACTAATGCGAATAATTCCTACACGCACTCGCACTGGATTCGTCTTCGTATCATTTGGGGAAGCAGATTGATGTCGTTTCGCACCATTCACCGCCGCTCAAACCGTTCACCGAACCTGCTCGCACTCGCCATCTGCATGGCCGGCGTCACATCGGCGCTGGCCGACGAGGCAACATCCGCCACGCCTGAAGCCGCCGCACCGGCCACGCTGGAACTGGACGCAACGGAAATCGGCGCGACCCAGATGAGCAGCACCACCGAAGACACCCAGTCCTACACCACCGGCCCGATGCGGACGGCGACCAAGCTGTCGCTGACCATGCGCGAAACGCCGCAAGCGGTGACGGTGATCACCCGCCAGCGCATGGACGACCAGAACATGACCAGCATCAACGACGTGGTGAAAGGCACGCCGGGACTGTTCCTCAGTCAGGCCAGCGGCCCGGGCCGGCAGACCTACAGTTCGCGCGGTTTCGACATCGACACCATCATGTACGACGGCCTGCCGAGTTCCTATTCGCCCTTTTCGATGGCGGTGCAACCAAACCTGACGATGTTCGACCGTGTTGAAATTGTCCGTGGCGCGACCGGTCTGGTCACCGGCGCCGGCAACCCTTCGGCGGCGATCAACCTGGTGCGCAAACGCCCGACTGCCGATCAGCGCGTGACCCTCACCGGCGCCGCCGGCAGTTGGGATGACTACCGTGGCGAGATCGACGCCTCCAGCCCATTGAACGAAAGCGGCACCCTGCGTGGTCGAGTGGTCAGTTCCTATCAGGGCGCCGACAGCTTCCGCGACAAGGAAGAAAACGACCATGGCCTGTTCTACGCCATCGGTGAAGCCGACCTGAGCGACAGCACCACCGCGACCCTCGGCTTTTCGCGCCAGAATGAGCAGACCAACTATTTCTGGGGCGGCTTGCCGATCGGCACCAACGGCCACCACCTCGATCTGCCCCGCTCTACCTACCCGGGCACCGACTGGGAAAACCGCAAGCTGCAGATCGACACGGTGTTCGGTGAAGTCGAGCATCGTTTCGACAACGACTGGAAACTCCACGTCGCCGGCTCGTCCTCGACCCTCGACGGCGAGTTCTCCGGGACTTACCTGTCGCGATACGCCGGGCCGCTGGAAACCACGGCCTACCAATCGCACCACACCGACAAGCAGCGTTCGCTCGACGTGTTCGCCAGTGGCCCCTTCGAAGCGTTCGGCCGCAGCCACGAATTGGTGGTCGGCGCCAGCAACCGTGTGTATGACGCGACCACCAAGGAATACGATCCGTACACCACGGCCTGGCCGATTGGTGCGCCCAAGCCTGATTTCGTCCGTGACGGCAAAACCCGCAACGTCACCACCCAGGACGCGGTGTACCTGACCACGCGCCTGAGCCTGGCTGATCCGCTGACGCTGATCCTCGGCAGCCGTCTCGACTGGTACGATTACGATGACCGTTCCGGCGATGGCGACTACAAAGTCACCCGTAACGTCACCCGTTATGCCGGGCTGATCTACAAACTCGACGACCATCACTCGGTCTATGCCAGCTACACCGACATCTTCACCCCGCAAACCCAGAAGGACCTGAGCGGCAAGGTGCTCGAGCCGATCGTCGGTGAAAACTACGAAGTGGGCATCAAGGGCGAGTATTTCGACGGCGCCCTCAACACCAGTCTGGCGGTGTTCCAGATGGACCAGACCGGCCGCGCCACCCTGGCCGACAATCAGTTCGGCTGCCCGGTCCTGACGTGCTACGGGTCATCGGGCAAGGTGCGTAGCCAGGGCGTGGACATGGAGCTGCAAGGCGCGCTGACCGACAACTGGCAGGTCGGCGCCGGTTACACCTACACCCGCGCGCACTACCTCAAGGACGAAAACCCGGCCAACAACAATCAGCGTTTCAAAACCGACACGCCAGAGCATCTGTTCAAAGTCTCCACCGTTTATCGCTTCCAGGGTCCGCTGCAACACCTGCGCGTGGGCGGCAACGTTTACTGGCAGAGTCGCATGTACAACGACGTCGCTCTGGCCAATAACGGTAGCTACCGCCTCGAACAGGGAGCCTACGCGGTCACCGACCTGATGGCCGGGTACGAGGTCAACAAACACCTGGATCTTCAGGTCAACGCAAACAATATCTTTGATCGCGTCTATTACTCCGCCATCGGCTCCAACGTCACGTGGGGCTCCAACGACAACTACGGCAACCCGCGCAGCTACATGCTGACGGCCAAGTACAAGTTCTGAGTCGCTGATGTTCTGATCGGCAGCAAAAAAACAAGGGCGCCCGGGAAAATCCACGGCGCCCTTGTACTTTCTGGCCTGTTCATTAGTCATGAGCCGCAATAACCGTTAGTCTCCAAGCGAATTCTTCACGAAGCATCGCGCCATGACCAATCCGGTATTCACCCCCGACATCGACGCCATCCGCAACATTGACGCGGTGCCGGTCATCCTGAGCATGGTCAAGCACCTCACGGGCATGCGTTTCGCCGCAGTGGCGCGGGTCACTGAAACCAACTGGGTGGCGTGCGCCGTCGATGACTCCATTGATTTCGGGCTCAAACCCGGTGGCGAGCTGGTACTTGAATCGACCATCTGCCACGAGATCCGCCAGCATCAGCAGCCGGTGATCTTCGGGCACGCCAGTGCGCACCCGGTGTTTTCGTTGCACCACACGCCGAAAACCTACGGGCTGGAAAGCTACATTTCCATTCCCATCGTCAAAGCCAATGGCGACTTCTTCGGCACGCTGTGCGCCATCGACTCGGTCCCGGCCAATATCGACGAACCGACCATTACCAAAACACTGACCCTGTTCGCTCAGTTGATCGCCATGAACCTGGACACGCAACGCCATCTGGAAGCGACCCAAATCGAGCTGAACAACGCCAATGAACTCGGGCGCCTGCGCGAGCAATTCATCGCCGTACTCGGCCATGACCTGCGCACCCCACTGAGCGCGGTGCGCATGAGCGCCGACTTGCTGCAAAGCAAAACCGAAGATAAACGTTCGCTCAATCTGATTGCGGCGATTCGCAACAGCTCGGTGCGCATGGGCGTGTTGATCGAAAACATCCTCGACTTTGCCCGAGGACGCCTGGGCGGCGGAATTCCGGTGCAGCGCAAGCTGGTGGATGACTTGCAGCACACCCTGCAATTGACCCTTGCCGAGGTACAAGCGTCCCATCCCCAAGCGGTGTTTATCCATGAGCTGAATGTGCCGGCGGGTATTTATTGCGATGCGCTGCGCATCAGCCAATTACTTTCCAATCTGCTGGGCAACGCGGCCACCCATGGCTCGAACAGCGCGCCAATCGTCCTCAAGGCGTATGCAGAAAATGACGAGATCGTGATCTCCCTGACCAACCAGGGCACACCGATTTCAGCGCAACTGATGCCACTGCTGTTCGAACCGTTCTCCCGGGCCGAAGCCGGGCAACGTTGCGAGGGCCTGGGGCTGGGGCTGTATATCGCCTCGCAGATCGCGATGGCACACAACGGCACCTTGAGCGTGACCTCAAGCGCCGAGGCGGGAACCTGCTTCGTGGCAAGATTCCCCGCCCGATACAAATGGCTTTAAGCCGCCCGCTGCCGCATCGTCAGCATCGCCGCGCCAAAACCGACCACACGACTGACCCAACGGGACAATACCGGACGGGTCAGCAACCACTGCGAAGGTCACCATCGAGTGAGCAACCATTTTTCTGCATACCCCCAAATCAAAAGCCCCTCACCCTA
>NZ_JAUJWZ010000028.1:0-73693 GCF_031931925.1 Pseudomonas sp. rhizo66 | reverse complement strand
TGTAAGAGCGAAACCGCCAGTCGCAACACCCAAAAAAACGGATATACACCCAAAACCCAAAGAGCCTGGTCGGCCCAAAGGCCGCCAAGGCCAACCCGAAATCACAAGGAAAAGACAAATCCCCGACAAAATTTCTACATTTTTTCTTTCATGATTTGTCGTGCTGATACGTCTCGTTCTAGAGAGCGCAAAAAAACCACCCCGATCAGACTCTGAAAAGGAGTAATCGCATGTACAACTCGCAACTACCAACGGACGGTAGCCAGGCCCCCAAAGGAGTCTCCATGAGCCCACACGCGAGCGATTTCGGGCAGCGCGTCGAGCGTCACGGTAACGAACGCATCCGCCTGCTGCTGAAAAGTTTCGGGCTGCGCACCAGCCTGATTCGTCTGAAAGTCATCGACGCCCTGCTGGTCGCCGCACAAAGCGAGCGGCGCCTCGGCGTGCGCGGTGTCCACAGCCAATTGCTGGATCTGGATATTCCGCTGTCCTTCCTCAGTGTGCGCGAGGTGCTCAAGCGCCTGTGCGCCGAAGGCGTGATCACCTTCAATGAAGACAAGAGCTACAGCCTGCATCCACAGGCCGCAGCCGTCCTCAACCACGATTGAAGCGTACAGCCATCGCCGTCAAGGCTTGACCTTGCGGCGCATCACGCCGTTGATCACCACCACGATCACCGCCACACCAATGGCGACGAACTGAAACGTCTTCTCTGAAATCATGCCGGCATTTTGCAGCCAGGACAGGCCGAGCATGATGGCCAGGACCGACACGGCGATCAGAATCGAATAAATCAAGCGTTGCTTGTGGGTCATTGCGGCTTCCTGAAACTTTGAAATGTATCCGGTTTGTATCCGCTTGCATGCCATGCACTTACCGTTCTACGGGGATGCGCCGCTGCAATCGGGGTCTTATGTTACAGCCGATGAAGAGTTTTCGCTTCATGACGGCGTAACCATGAGGAATTTTCAAAATGCTGCGTCGAATCACCTGGCTGATTCCCGTTCTTGCCCTGCTGACCCTGAGTGGCTGCATCATCTTCCCCCACGGCGGCTGGCATGACGGTCACCACCGTTATTACCAGGGTGGCCCTGGTTATTACCAACATCGCTAGAACAGGATTGCTCGCCCTGCCCGCTTGCCAATGAACAGACCGTGGCAGGAAAACAACAAGTCAGATCAACTTCAAACAAAGCCCGCCCCGTTGCGGGCTTTTCTGTTTTTGCCAAATGCATTGAGCACAACGCTCTAACTCGCTGCCTGCGCCAAATCCAATCACTAAATAAGTTGCAAGCATTTGAAATCTAATGTCGCAGCAAAACAATAGGTCGGGCGCGCCTGTGCAACTAGTCTCTGGCAACTTCCTTCCACTCACTAACAGGAACGTTTATGCAGAGAACTCTTATACAGATCCGGCCGCAACAAGCGCTCGGATTCTGTTTGGCGATTAGCGCGTTTGAACTTCTGACGTATATGGCCAGCGACTTGATCATGCCTGCGATGTTAAGCGTTACTACCGAACTTGAGGCCGATGTGCGGCATGTACCGAACGCTTTCAATCTTTATCTGCTTGGCGGTGTCTGCCTGCAATGGCTGATCGGGCCGCTCTCCGATCAATGGGGTCGACGGCGAGTATTGTTGATCGGCTGCGCGTTGTTTGCGGTGGCCTGCGCGGGGGCATTCACCATCCAGAGCATTGAAGCTTTCAATCTGCTGCGATTGCTGCAAGGCATGGGCCTGGGTTTTGTTGTCGCGGTCAGTTATCCGGCCCTTCAGGAAGTGTTTTGCGAGGCTGATGCGGTGCGTTTGATGGCGCTGCTCGGCAATATCGCACTGCTTTCACCGTTGGTGGGGCCGCTGCTGGGCATTCTGCTGTTGCAATGGCTGTCCTGGCGCGAAGTGTTTCTGGGCCTGGGCCTGGCCGCGTCGATGGTCTGGCTGGGGCTGTTGGCGTGGATGCCGGAAACCGTCGGCGTCGTCCGTCGAGACGGTCAGATGCAACCTGCCGTACGTTTTTCCTGGCAGCAGACCTGCCGACGTTACCGCGCCCTGCTCGGCAATGGCCGATTCCTCGCCGCCAGCCTCGCACTGGGGCTGATGAGTCTGCCGCTGATTGCCTGGATCGGCCTTGCACCGTTGCTGCTGATCCAGTTGCTCGGGCTCACGCCGCTTGAATATGGCATGTGGCAGATCCCGATTTTCTCTGCGGTGATTGCCGGCAATCTGATCCTTGACCGGTTGCTGATCACGCACGCCTTGCCGCAACTGATCCGCTTGGCGCTCTGGCCTTTTTGCCTGGGGCTTCTGACCCTGATCGTCTGCGCACTGGCTGGCGCGGGACTCGGCCCGGTGGTCGCCAGTCTGGCGCTGTACGCAGTCGGGCTGGGTATGAGCAATGCCGCGCTGTATCGCCTGGCGCTGTTTGCCAGTGATGACAGTAAAGGTCTGGTATCGGCCCTGGTCGGGATGATTTCGATTGCTGTGATGGGCCTCGGCGGCTTGCTGATTGCCACCATCGGCGGTGGCGCACGCCTCGAGCTTTTCGCGCTTTACGCCGCCTTCAGCGGACTGATGTGTCTCCCACTGTTGCAGGGTTTGTTGCAACGCCCCCCCTCCGACTCCGCCTCTGCTCAGTAAAGGAATATTGAATGAATCACTTCCCCGCCAGCGACGCACTTTGCGCGTTGCCACACCCCTATTGCCCGGATTCTGTGCCGGTAGGCCTGTTCGATAAGGCCATGACCGAGATCAGTCGGTTTCATTGCCGGCACACCCCCGGCTACGGCCATTGGCTGAATGCCAACGGCCTCGACGAACAGGACCTGGACAACCTTGATGACTGGTCCCGTCTGCCGCCGATCCTGGCCAACTTTTTCAAACAGCAATTGCTGCTCAGCCCGACCGGGGAGCACGCGCTGGAACTGACATCGTCCGGCACCAGTGGCCAGAAAAGCCGCATGCGTTATGACCCGCGCAGCCTTGCGGGCGCTCAGTTCATGGTCGAGCGGATTTTCAACCATTACGGCTGGCACTCGGCCGATACGCCGTGCAACTACCTGCTGCTGAGCTATGAACCGCAGGGGGCGATCACCTTGGGAACGTCGTACACCGATCAGTTTCTGTGCCGCTTTGCTCCCGTCAACCGCGTCGCCTACGCGTTGCGCAGTAACGGCGACGGCCATCAATTCGATGTGTTCGGCGTCATCACGGCCCTGCAATCGTTCGCCGAAGAAGGTCTGCCCGTGCGCATTTTCGGTTTCCCGGCGTTCCTTTGGCAGACCCTGCAACACATGCAGGCCACCGGCGTGCCTGAGTTGAAACTGCCGGCAGGTTCGCTGGCATTTTTTGGCGGTGGCTGGAAAACCCGGGCCAGCGAGGAAATCCCCAAACAGCAATTGTATGGACGCATCGCCCGGCAACTGGGCATCGAAACCTCGCGGTGCCGCGACGGTTACGGTGCGGTCGAGCACGCGGTGCCGTACATCGAATGTGACCGGCATCATTTTCATGTGCCGGTTTACGCCAAGGCTTACGTGCGCAATCCGCTGGATTTTTCCGTTCAGCCCTATGGTCAGCAAGGCTTGCTGGGATTCGTCTCTCCCTACATTTCGTCCAGCCCGGCACATGCGGTCGTGATGAGCGATCTGGCGACGCTGCACCCCGGCTCAAGTTGCGGCTGCGGCCTCGCCAGCGACTGGTTCGAACTGCATGGCCGTGCAGGCACCACCGCCGGCAGGAGCTGCGCGATGGCCGCCTCCGAATTGTTGGGGAGGCACTGACATGTACCTGATCCACGGAGAGCTTTTCGCCGAAATCGACCTCGACAACGCACTGGCGCAACTGCATCAGACTTTGCCGCAACACCTGAGCACACCGCTGGACAGCGCCATCGTTCTGGCCGCCGCGGCCAACTTTGCGCAGCAACTGCACAGCGCCGAACTGCCGCTGGATGACGAACAGCGCCAGGCGCTGATTGCCTTCTGTCAGCCTCACGCCCTGCAAACCAAGCTTGAACGCGAACTGGGCGATCAGGCCGATTCGTTGCGGCGCGTTGATTATCAGCAGTCGCGCTTTGAACGCTGGAGTCCCCTGGGCCTGGTGGTTCACGTCACCCCGGCCAACGCGCCACTGCTGGCCTGCTGCGCCATGCTCGAAAGCCTGCTGGCCGGCAACCTCAACTGGCTACGCCCCAGCCGCAGCGACCAAGGCCTGACCGCACGCCTGCTGCACGCATTGGTGCAATGCGACCCCAGCGGACAACTACGCCATTACGTCGCGGTGTTACCCGTGTCCACGGCGCAGATCGGTCGTTTGTGCAAAATGGCCAATGGCGTATCGGCGTGGGGTGGCGAAGCGGCGCTGCAAGCGATCCGCCAACAGTTGCCACCCGGATGCCGCTGGATCGATTGGGGGCACCGCATCAGTTTCGCCTACCTGACACCGGACGCGGTCTCGCCGACGGCACTGGAGGCGATCGTCGATGAGGTCTGCCGACTGGATCAACAGGCCTGTTCCAGCCCGCAATGGTTGCTGGTCGACAGCGACGATCCGGCCGCCCTGCAAGATATCGGCTGCGCATTGGCCAAGGCATTCGAGCGCCGTGCCGGGCAGTGGCCGGCGCTGACCCCGACCATTCAGGAAGCCAGCGAGATCACCAGCCATACGCAAATGGCCCGTCTGGGCCAGAGCTTTTCCGGCAGCACCGGGCAAGTCTGGAGCGCGCCGGGCTGGCGGCTGATCTGGAACCATGATCAGTCGCTGGCGCCTTCACCGCTGTTTCGCACGTTGCTGCTCAAACCGCTGCCACGGGCGCAGCTGAGTCAAACGCTGCTGCCGTGGCGCAACGTGTTACAGAGTTGCGCGCTGGTCTGCGGTGAGGCGCAGATCAATGAGCTCGCGCGCGCATTGATTGCGGCGGGTGTCAGCCGGATTACGCCGATCAACGCGATCCACGACGGCTACGACGGCGAGCCCCACGACGGCGTTTACGCACTGCAACGCCTGAGCCGACGCGTGTCGGTCAGCCTCGCGCCGACGCAGTTGCCGGCCCACATGAACCTCGACCAGGCACCTTGCCCGCTGACCCTGACGGGGCTGCCGATCATCGACAAAGCAGCGTTTATCGCGCAACCGACCACCGCAGCGGCGCAGCTGTTTTTCCGTTCCGGCGGCAGCAGCGGCACACCGGCGCTGTCGGGCTTCAGTTACCGCGATTTTCAACGGCAAATGCGCGCGGCGGCCGACGGGCTGTTCGCGGCGGGCCTAGATCCGCGCCGCGACAAGGTGATGAACCTGTTCTTCAGTGGCGGCCTGTACGGCGGTTTCTTCAGTTTTGCCAAGGTGCTGGAGTTGCTCGGTGCGACGCACCTGCCCATGGGCGCGCCGGCCGACGATGATTACCGCGACATTGCGCAAGTGATCATCGAGCAGCGCGTGACTGTGTTGATCGGCATGCCCAGCACCCTGCATCGATTGTTTCTCAACGAGGGGCCGCGTCTGAGTCGTTATGGCGCGATTGAAAAAGTCTTCCTCGGCGGTGAACACATCAGTGATCAGTGTCGCGAACTGCTGCAAAGCTGCGGCGTCGCCAGCATCCGTTCGGCGGTTTACGGCAGTGTCGATGCGGGACCATTCGGACATGCCTGCGCCGCTACCGGTGACGGTGTGTTTCATCTGATGGACGCTATCCAGCATCTGGAAATCGTCGACCTGGAGCAGGACGTGCCTGTTGCTGGCGATGAAGTTGGCCGCTTGCTGTTCACTTCCAAAGCACGTGAAGGCCAGCAAGTGCAGCGTTATGACGTCGGCGACACCGGCCGCTGGCTGCCCGGTGCCTGTCCATGCGGGCTAAGTTCGCCGCGTTTCGAATTGCTGCAACGACACGGCCGGCTGCTGCGCATCGGCAGCGATTTCATCTGTCTCAACGAACTCGCCCGGCACTTGCAAGCGCCGTTTCAGTTGTACCTCGATCACGCTGCCGATGGCCTCGAGCGCCTGCTGATCCGCAGCCCTGGTGAACCCGCAGACATTCTCAGCCGACTCGAGGGCTACTCGACACTTGCAACACTTGTGCGCACCCGACTGCTCACCGTGCAAGCGCAACCCTGCGAACCACAACATTTCGACAGAAACAGACACAGCGGAAAGATACCGCCAGTAATCGACGCGCGCCGTTAACAGCAATCGGCGGCGATGGCCCGAATAATTAAAGAGAACACCATGAATCCAATACCTGAACTGAACAAGTTGTTTGCTTTTGCCCGCGAACATTCAAAGTATTACGCCAGACATTTGCAAAACGTTACACCGCAGACAAGCACTTTGGATGAACTTCCGGTGATCGATCCACAACAATACTGGGCAAGTAGCGACAACTTCGAACAATGGCCAGTATTGACTTCAACGGTCGAACGCGCCTTGGTATTCAAGACCGGCGGAACAACCAGCGCCGGTAAACTATCAGTATTTACCCGCGAAGAGTGGCAGACACTTGTGCGGGACTTCGGCGGCCATCTCGCTGGGCAACTCAGTCCCGGCGACCGGGTGGCGAATCTGTTTTTTGTCGGCGATCTGTACGCCAGTTTCGTTTTTATCCACGACGCATTGGCGCACGAAACAGCGGGGGTTACCGAATATCCGTTTACCGGTGACGTCGACCCTGCGGTGCTGGCCGACTCGATCCGCCAACACCGGATCAATGTGCTGGCCGGCGTACCCGCACAATTGCTGACATTCGCCGGCGTGCTGGAGCGTCAGGCGCGAACCCTGGGTGAAGTCGAGACAATCCTTTACGGCGGAGAAAGCCTGTTCACCGGACAATTGCAGGCGTTGCGCCGGGTGTTCCCCAATGCGCGGATTGCCTCCATCGGCTACGCGAGTGTCGACGCCGGCTTCATCGGCGCCACGAGCCGCGATTGCGCCCTCGGCGAGCACCGGATGCTGGCCAGCCACAGCGTGCTGGAAATCGTCGATGAACACACCGGTGAAGTGATCGAAGAGTGCGACCGAACCGGACGACTGCTGATCACCAACCGAACCCGCCGGCTGATGCCGCTGATTCGCTACCCCGTGGGTGACCTCGCTTGCTGGCGCGAACCGGCCGGCGCGGCGATGCGCAAGTTCGCCTTGCTGGGCCGCAGCGCCAGCAGTCAGCGGGTGCGGGTGAGCAGCCTGACCCTGTTGATCGAAGACATTGCCGGAATCGTTCAGCGCATCACCGCCCGCGACGACTGGCAACTGATCATCAGCCAACCGGCCAGCGTCGATATCTTGTGCCTGAAATGGGTTCCGGATGTGCTCAGTCCTGAAACCGCCCAGACCAACGCAACCCTGCACCGGGCACTGGTCGAGCAGTACCCGCTGATCGCGCAACTCTGCATTGATGAGCAACTTGAACTGCAGGTCGCCGATTGCGCACCCGACGAACTCACTCGCCATCCGCGCTCCGGCAAACACCAACGCGTCGTCGACCAGCGTAGCTACGTCCCCCCGCATGCGGAGCAACGTCCATGGACAAGGTGACGCTGCGCAGTTATCGCCCTTGTGACGCCAGGGCCGTCAGCCGCCTGTTTCGGCAAATCTATGGAGACCACTACGTGCAGCCGCACGTGTATTTGCCGTTGATGATCAACCAGAACCATGGCGACGGTCGCTGGCATTCGCTGGTCGCGGAATCCGGCAAGAAAATCCTCGGCCACGCGACATTGTGCAGGAATCCGGGATCGCACACGGCGGAACTGGCATTGAGCGTGGTACACCCGTCGACTCGCGGGCAGAACATCGCCACGCAATTGGGCATTCGCCTGCTGATCCATGCACAGGCGCTGGGTTGCCATGGCGTGACGATCAAACAAGTGACGCAGCATGCCTACACACAACGCATGGCCGACCGACTGGGTTTCTGCAGCACGGGACTGATGCTCGACTATGTGCCCTCGCCGTTTGGTGAATCATTGCCGGAGTCCATCGTCATCGGCTACACGCCAATCGACGGTTATCGGCGTCCGCTCCCGGCGCTGCCATGGCCAGACAGCTGTCGCGACTTCATGGAGCATTTGTGCAGCGTATACGGAACGCAAGAAAAGGACGCGCCCTGGGTGGGTCCGCCCCTGCATGTCGAACAATGTTCCGGGCGTTATGACGTAATGCTGAAACAAGTTGATAGCCGTTTGCTTAAACAGCTACGAGAACTGCCACGGCACTGGATGGTCTCGATCCGGCTCAGGCTGGCAAGCGGTTTTGCCGAAGCCGTGGACAGCCTGTCGGCGATGGGTTTCGTGTTCACCGGGATCACCCCGGATGATCGCAGCAAGGGGTGGCTGGCGCTGTTTCATCGCGGCTATCAGCCTCGTACGCTGGAGCTGCGCTGCCCGCACATCCAGCGCCTGCATGATCAGGCACAACAGCAAATTGCCCGTCAGACGTCAGCACATTCCTGAACCAAAGCCGACACCACGACCAGCCCGCTCACGCCTTGAGCGGGCTATACGACCGAGGCTTACGCCTTGGCTTTGACGCCCTCGTCGACCGGTTTCGGCGCGTTGCCTTCACCGTAGGTCTTGAGGTTCTGCAGCACATAGATCGCTTTCTTGAACTCGGGAATCAGGCTCTTGCCATAGGCATTGCCATTGAGACCATTGTTCTGGATGGAATCCAGTTGGGTCGCGAAATACTCCAGGGCGTTGAACTTGGCATCGATATCCTTGACCACGCCAAAACGGTCGAACTTGTCCCCGGCGTTCTTCAACGTAAGGGACGTGATCTCGGAGATCAGACCGCGGCTACGCAGCATCTCGCTCAGATTGCCCAATTGTTTTACCGAAACATTCGCAGGGTCAAAGCCCTTGATCGCCTTGCGCATGCCCTGCTTGTCCATTTCAGCGGTATTCAGCGCGGTGGGATTGGTACCGACCAAAGTGAGCATCTGCTGCACCTTGACGCTCTGGGCCACTTGTTTTTTCGCGCCGGTGTTACGAACCATAACCCCTGCTTTGCTCTCCCAGCCGCCGACAATACCGATCGTCATGAGAAGACTCCCTGTGAAATGAACATAAAAAATATCCGTGTTGAACGGCATTAATGGGCGCGAGTATCGGCGGGCGAACTGATGGCACCAACCTCTTTCTGCACATTTTTACAATTCTCGTACATTCTCGATACAAAAGCTCCATGGCCCGCAGAATCTGCGCCAAAGCTGTCATGACAACGTCATGAAAATCGCTTTTTCAGTTATTGGCGTGCACTGATCAGCGCTTGTGTATCGATCTCGATACTGGCCAGTCGTCGGCATCACTGCTTTTCAGCACGTGCGTACCTAAAGCTTCCTGCTGCGCCGACGATACGCTGTCGACACCCGCACTTTTTTACCCTGCCCCTAATAAGAAACGCTGCTCAAGGACCGGTCTCCATGCCCGCATTCCGCACTATTCAGGCTCGCTACACGCTGTTTCTGGTTCTGTTCATCCTGCTGTTGTCAGTGCTGACCGTGGTTGGCATAAGCCAATTGGTCGCCCCCAAGCTGCGTCACACCGAAGAACAGGTCGTGCTCAACCGCATCGCCGAAGTGGCCGAGCAGATTCAGGGCGAGTTGAACAAAGTGCAGGCGCAACAGCGCAGCATCACCCAGACTATCCCGTTGCTCGACAGCGCCGCCATCGACACGGTGTTGCCAGGTTTGGTCGATCAGTACGGCGAGCTGAAAGTATTCGGCGGCGGGATCTGGCCTCTGCCAGGGCAACGTGAAGCCGGGCGCAACAAATTCAGCACATTCTGGCACCGCGACGCCTCTGGCAAACTGGCCGTGAACACGTTCTGGAACAGCGACGCAGCCCCCAACTATTACGACCAGAGCTGGTACAAGGGCGGCATGACCACACCACGCGGTCAATGCGCCTGGGCGGCGGCGTACAAAGATGACGCCAGCGCCGAGCCGCGCACCAACTGCGCCATGGCCATCCAGAAAAACGGCAGTGCCTGGGGCGTGTCGACCATCGACGTCACACTTGGCTTCTTCAACGATCTGGTCGCGCGCAAGGAAAAAGACCTTAACGCCGAGATGCTGATCGTCGAAGCCGACGGCAAGATCATCAGCAACAGCTCGCGCATCAGTGGCCCGATCGTGCTGAAGAACATCAGCGAACTGGCCGGCACATCGACCTTCGCCAGCCAGGTCAAAGCCGGGCTGCAAAATCGCGATCAGGCGCAGCGCATCGAATTCGATAACAACGGTGAAGCCAGCACGTTCTTCATGCGTCCTATCGAAGGCACGCCGTGGTTCCTCGCCACCGCCCTGCCGACGAAAATGCTCACCGCCCAGCGTGATGACGTCCTCAGCACCTTGAGCCTGTTGCAGATTCCGCTGGTGATCCTGCTGGTGTTGTTGCAGGTCTACGCGATTCGCCAATTGGTGCAACGCATGAAAGCGTTGAAATCCAACATCGATTTGCTGTCCAGTGGCGATGCCGATCTGACCCGGCGCATCACTATTCGCGCCGAAGACGAACTCGGCGCCATCGGCCACTCGGTCAACACCTTCATTGCCTACCTGCAGAACATGATCGGCGAAGTCACCCAGGCCACCGGAGCCATGGCGTCCAGCCTCGACAACCTGCAACGCACTTCGGCGCATACCAGCCAGATCCTGCTGCGTCATGCCTCGGAAACCGATCAGACCGTTACCGCCATCACCGAGATGAGTTCGACGGCAGAAAGCGTTGCGCAGAATGCCGCCGAAACCGCCGCGTTTACCCAACGCGCCAACGAAAACGCCGACCGTTCCCGCGTGGTGGTGGGTGAAGCGACCAACAGTGTCGTGGCGCTGATCGATGAAGTGGCCAGCGCCACACACAAAGTCGAAAACATGCAGCAGGACGCCCAACGCATCACCGAAATTCTCGGGGTGATCGGCGCGATTGCCGGGCAGACCAACCTGTTGGCGCTCAACGCGGCCATCGAAGCGGCACGCGCCGGTGAACAGGGCCGCGGTTTTGCCGTGGTCGCCGATGAAGTCCGCGCCCTCGCCGCGCGCACCCAGGCCAGCACCTCGGAAATCAACGAGATGTTGACGCGTTTGACTCAAGGTGTGAGTTCGTCGGTCAGCGCCATGGAAAACACCCAGGCCAGTTGCCAGTCCGCCGCCGACGCCACCGCACGGGTCAACTCCGGTCTGGATGAAATGGCCGGCTCGGTCAGCCACATCAACAGCCTCAGCACGCAGATCGCCACCGCTGCCGAACAGCAAAGCGCGGTGACCGAGGAGATCAACCGCAGCATGGTGCAGATCCGCCACATGGTTGATGAGCTGGTGCAGAGCGGCAAAGCCAGCGAACTGAATACCCATCAATTGCTTGAAGCCAACAGCCGGGTGAGCGCGATCATGGGACGTTTCAAAGTACGCTGATCCCAGCAGAGATTTCTGCCTGTCACATAACCCCTGTGTGGCTTGCCAGCGATGGGGCCCGGTCAGACACAACCTCATTGACTGACCCGCCGCCATCGCGGGCAAGCCCGCTCCCACAGGGGGCGACGGGGTTCATACAATTGTAGGCTGACAACATTGTCATCTCGCGCTCAGCAACCTGTCAGCGTTGATCTACGATCATCCTGCCCGTCCGCCTTGCAACAACTGGAAACATTGCGTTGATGCCCGGCGGGAAAAACCGGTCAAAATGCCTGCTTTCCGATCGTCACCCGAGCCGAGAATCCGTTATGCGAACCCATCTGCGTCTGGCCGCCCTGAGCGTCCTGTTCATCTCCTCCCTGGTCCAGGCCGCCGATCTGATCCCGATCGAAGTCCACCGCGACGCCAATTGCGGCTGCTGCAAGAAATGGATCAGCCACCTCGAAGCCAACGGCTTCAAAGTCGAAGATCACGTCGAAAGCGATATGAGCAGCTTCAAGCAGCAACATGGCGTACCACCGCGTCTGGCCTCGTGCCATACCGCGATCATCAACGGCAAATTCGTCGAAGGCCATGTGCCGGCGGATCAGGTGTTGGCCCTGAGCAAGCGTGACGATCTGCTCGGCGTCGCCGCACCGGGCATGCCGATGGGGTCGCCGGGCATGGAAATGGACGGCATGAGCGATGCTTATCAGGTTATCGGCCTGAAGAAGGATGGCGCTGACGTGGTCGTGGCGGACTACCCGGCCCATTGATCGGCGCGGCTTACGGCGGGCTGTTCTTTGCCGCGTTCGGTGCGGCAACCCTGTTGCCGCTGCAGTCCGAGGCGTTGCTGGTCGGTCTGATCGTCAGCGAGCGTTATTGGCTGTGGGGGCTGCTCGCGGTGGCGACGCTGGGCAACGTACTCGGCTCGCTGGTCAACTGGTGGCTGGGCCGTGGCCTCGAGCGCTTTCAGGATCGGCGCTGGTTTCCGGTCAGCGCCGCGCACATGGCCAGGGCGCGCAAACACTATGAGCGCTATGGTCACTGGTCGTTGCTACTGAGCTGGTTGCCAATCATTGGCGACCCTCTGACACTGATTGCCGGCGTGATGCGCGAACCGCTCGGGCGGTTTCTGTTGATCGTCACCCTGGCCAAAGGTGCGCGTTACGCCGTGCTGGCCATGCTGACGGTGGGCTGGCTGGGTTGAACGATCGGGTGCGGGCATTGCCTGTGTTTAACGTCGGCATAATCCAATCATTCCAGCATCGGCCGATTTCAAACGGAGTTTGACCTTATGTCTGTCATGTTTTCCCGTTGGCTCCCCGGCCTGTTCCTCTGCGCCGCCCTGCCCCTGTCGGCGCAAGCCGCGACGTCAGACGAAGCCGCGCCGGAAGGCCCGGCCTACGGCCCGGAACTGCAAGGCTTCGAATACCCTTACACGCTTAAACACTTTGCCTTTCAATCCCAGGGCAAATCCCTGCAGATGGGCTACATGGATGTCGCCGCTCACGGCAAGGCCAATGGCCGCACCGTGGTGCTGATGCACGGCAAGAACTTTTGCGGCGCAACCTGGGACAGTTCGATCAAGGCATTGAGCGAATCCGGTTACCGGGTGATCGCGCCGGACCAGATCGGTTTCTGCACATCCAGCAAACCCGACCACTATCAGTACAGCTTCCAGCAACTGGCGACCAACACCCAGCAGTTGCTCAAAGCACTGGGCATTCAAAAAGCCACGCTGCTCGGTCACTCCACCGGCGGCATGCTCGCCACCCGTTACGCCTTGCTGTTCCCTGAGCAGGTCGAGCAACTGGCGCTGGTCAACCCGATCGGTCTGGAGGACTGGAAAGCCCTCGGCGTGCCCTATCGCACCGTGGACCAGTGGTATCAGCGCGAACTGAAAGTCAGCGCCCAGGGCATTCGCGATTACGAACGAACCACTTACTACGATGGCCGCTGGAAACCCGAATTCGATCGCTGGGTGGACATGCTCGCCGGACTGAGCAAAGGCCCGGGCAAGACTCAGGTCGCGTGGAACTCGGCATTGATCTACGACATGATTTTCACCCAGCCGGTGTACTACGAGTTCAAGGATCTGAAGATGCCGACCCTGCTGTTGATCGGCACGTCCGACACCACGGCGATCGGCAAGGACCTCGCATCGCCTGAGGTGAAAGCGAAAATCGGCCACTACGACGTGCTCGGCAAACAAGTCGCCAAGCTGATCCCGCAGTCGACGCTGGTGGAGTTTCCCGGCATGGGTCATGCGCCCCAAATGGAAGAGCCGGCGCAGTTCCACAAGGCTCTGCTCGACTGGCTGAATACATCCAATCCCGTTCGTTGATGAGGTAAGGCTGATGGCGGTGCAGATTGCAGTGATCGATGACTGGCAGGACGTGGCCCGCGACGTGGTCGACTGGTCGGTGCTCGAGAGTCTGGGGGACGTGACGTTCGAACACGATTACCCGGCAGACAACGCCACACTGGCCGAGCGCCTGGGCCGCTATCAAGTGGTTTGCGTGATGCGCGAGCGCACGCGCTTCGACGAAGACTTGCTCAAGCGCTTGCCCAACCTGAAATTGCTGGTCACCGGCGGCATGCGCAACGCGGCGCTGGATATGCAAGCGGCCGCCAGGCTGGGCATCAAGGTCTGCGGCACCGACAGTTACAAGCACGCCGCGCCAGAGTTGACCTGGGCGCTGATCATGGCGGCCACGCGCAATCTGGTGAATGAGGCCAACGCCCTTCGCGCCGGTCATTGGCAACAAGGGCTGGGCGGCGATCTGCACGGCAAGACCCTCGGGATTCTCGGTCTGGGCAGTATCGGTCAGCGCGTCGCGCAGTTTGCTCAGGTGTTCGGCATGCGAGTAATTGCCTGGAGCGAAAACCTCACGGTCGAACGGGCTGAGCAGGTCGGCGTGACGTACGTGAGCAAGCAGGCACTGTTCGAGCAGGCCGATGTGCTGTCGGTGCATCTGGTACTCAGCGAGCGCAGTCGCGGGCTGGTCGATGCGCAGGCACTGGGCTGGATGAAGCCGACGGCGCTGCTGGTCAACACCGCGCGCGGGCCGATTGTCGATGAGGCGGCGCTGATCAAGGCGTTGCAGAAACAGCAGATCAGCGGGGCGGCGCTGGATGTGTTCGAACAGGAGCCGCTGCCAGCGATGCACCCGTTTCGCACACTGGACAATGTGTTGGCGACCCCACATGTCGGGTATGTCAGCCGGCAGAATTATGAGCAGTTCTTTTCGCAGATGATCGAGGATATTCAGGCTTGGGCGGCTGGTAATCCAATCCGTGCGTTAAATTAACCCCGCTGTAGGAGCTGCCGAAGGCTGCGATCTTTTGATCTTCGCTTTTAAAGGCAAAATCAAAAGATCGCAGCCTTCGGCAGCTCCTACAGGTGTTGTCTGGAGTCAGCCCATCAACAAACTGCCCGCACCATAACAGTGCAGCCACATCTCTCGCTAGCACAAATTCGTGACCGATCAGTCACCGTTTTCGCCCTCCCTCGCAAAAAAACCTGCACTTCGTCGGTGCGTTTCCCCCTGCAAAGCACGGTGCACGCGGACCACCAACCGATTGTCGAACAATTTACCCATTTGCTCTGGCCCGCTCTAGGATCTGGCCTAGACTGACGTTCGCGGGGTAAAACCGACCGGTCACATTGCCGAAAAAAAGTCGAAACTTTTGCGCGCGGCGGCAGGTCATCTGAAAGACAGGGCCATAGCGACTGGTGCAATCCTTGCAACGGCCCGTTCACCCATTCTGCTTGCGCGTGTTGGGTAGCGTTTGCTCACCGATGCGTGGCGCGTTTGCGCCCGGCCACAGGACTTGGCTACGGACATCGCTTGTTCAAGACAAGAATCAGATCAACGAGACGGGAGATTCACATGATCAGTGCGGCATTGGAAATTCAGGGAGAGCGTGCTCAGCAGGCGGTTGGTGAATCGAGCACCATCAGTGTTCCTGGCAGCCGACAGATCAACGTCCCCGGCACCAAAACGCTGACTCCGGTAGCGAGCCAGAACCCCAACAAGAAGAAAGTATTGTTCGTCACCTCGGAAATCGCCGATCTGGTCAAGACCGGCGGTCTGGGTGACGTTTCCGCCGCCCTGCCCCGGGCCATGGCCCATCTGCACGACGTGCGCGTGTTGATCCCCGGTTACCCGCAGGTGATGCACAGCGAAAACCCGATCCACATCATCGGCGAACTGGGCGGCCACGCAGCGCTGCCACCGTGCAAGATCGGGCGCATGGACATGCCGGACGGTCTGGTTATCTACGTGCTGATCTGCCCCGAACTCTACGAGCGCGAAGGCTCGCCTTACGGCGCCAATAATGGTCGCGACTGGCCGGACAACCACATCCGTTTCGCCCGCCTCGGCCTGGCCGCCGCCGACATCGCCGCCAACCTTGCACAAATTCACTGGTGCCCGGATCTGGTGCACGCCCATGACTGGCCGGCCGGTCTCGCGCCTGCCTATATGCACTGGCGCGGGCAGCGCACGCCGACCCTGTTCACCATTCACAACCTCGCCTATCAAGGCGTGACCAGCCTCGGCTCCTGCCCTGAGCTGGGCATTCCCGCCCATGCCCTGCAACAGGAAGGCATGGAGTTCTACGGCAAGATGTCGTTCCTCAAGGCCGGCATGGCGTATTCGAGCCACATCACCACGGTCAGCGCTACTTACGCGCAGGAAATCACCACCCCGGATTTCGGCTGCGGCCTCGACGGTTTTCTCGCCGCCAAGACCCAGCAAGGCTTGCTCAGCGGCATCCCCAACGGCATTGATGAAAGCTGGGACGCCGCCACCGACCCGCACCTGTTCGCACCGTTTGCCATCGGCGACTGGGACGGCAAAGCGGTCAACGCTGCCCATGTGCGCGAACTGTTCGGCCTGAATGATTCCACCGGCCCGCTGTTCGCTGTGGTTTCGCGCCTGGTCTATCAAAAAGGTCTGGACCTGACGATAGCGGTATCCGAGTACATCGTGCAGAACGGCGGCCAGATCGCCATCATCGGTCGCGGCGAGCCGGAAGAAGAACAAGCCATGCGCGAACTGGCGCTGCGCTTTCCCGGGCAGATCGGCGTGCGCATCGGCTTCAATGAAACCGACGCCCGACGCATGTTCGCCGGCAGCGATTTCCTGCTGATGCCTTCGCGTTACGAGCCTTGCGGTCTGAGCCAGATGTATGCGCAGCGTTTCGGCTCGCTGCCGGTGGCGCGCAATACCGGCGGTCTGGCCGACACCATTGAAAACGGGGTCACCGGTTTCCTCTTCGATGAGTCCACTGCTGAAAGCTATCAAGAGGCCCTGAGCCGCGCGTTCAAGGTGTTCGCCTTTCCCGAACTGCTCAACGCCATGCGCTGCCGGGCGATGGCTGCGCCGTTCAACTGGTGCAAAGCGGTTGAACCGTACGCCGACCTCTACGAACAACTGGTCGCCAAGGCGCTGGGTAAAGCTCACCACAAATAACCAGGGAGGTTCACCACGATGCCGTTACGGTCTACTGAAACCTGGCCCCACGGCGCGATCATGCTGGACGCCGAACACACGCAGTTTGCGCTATGGGCGCCGGATGCGTTTTACGTGAGTGTCGAACTTGAAAATGGCCAGTCGCTGCCGATGCTGTCTCAGGCAGACGGCTGGTTTGTGCTCAAGGCCCGCTGTCCGGCGGGCACCCGTTATCGCTACAACATCGACGGCGAACTGGAGGTGCCGGACCCGGCCTCCAGGGCCCAGGATGGTGACCTCGACCGCCACAGCGTGGTGGTCGATCCGCTGGCCCATCAATGGCGACACACTGCCTGGCGCGGCCGGCCATGGAGCGAAGCAGTCATCTACGAGTTGCACGTCGGTGCGCTCGGCGGCTTCGCGGAAGTCGAACAACATCTGGCGCGCCTCGCAGGCCTGGGCGTCACCGCCATCGAACTGATGCCGCTGGCGCAGTTCCCCGGCGACCGCAATTGGGGATATGACGGTGTTTTGCCCTACGCACCGCAAGCCTCCTACGGCACGCCGGAACAACTCAAACACCTGATCGACAGCGCCCACGGCCATGGTCTGGCGGTGATTCTCGACGTGGTTTACAACCACTTCGGCCCTGACGGCAATTACCTGCATCGTTATGCAAAAGGCTTTTTCCGCGAGGACAAGCACACGCCGTGGGGCGCGGCGATCGATTTCCGCCGTAGCGAAGTGCGCGAGTTCTTCATCGAAAACGCGCTGATGTGGCTGCTCGAATACCGCTTCGACGGCCTGCGCCTCGACGCTGTACATGCCATCGAGGATCCGGACTTTCTCAGCGAAATGGCCCAGCGCATCCGTCAACAGATCGACCCCACCCGGCATGTCTGGCTGACCGTGGAAAACGAACTCAACCAGTCGAGCCTGCTGGAATACGACTACGACGCGCAGTGGAATGACGACGGGCATAACGCCCTGCACGTCCTGCTCACTGGCGAAACCGACGCCTATTACGCCGACTACGCCGCCCAACCCACCGAGCAATTGGTGCGCTGCCTCAGTCAGGGTTTTGTTTTCCAGGGGCACATCACCCGCCACGGCGAACCGCGCGGCGAGCCCAGCGAACACCTGCCCTCCACGGCGTTCGTGCTGTTCCTGCAAAACCACGATCAGATCGGCAACCGCGCATTCGGCGAACGCCTGCATCACCTGGCCGATCCGCGCGCCGTGCAGGCAGCGACCGTGTTGTTGCTGCTGTCACCGATGATTCCGCTGATGTTCATGGGCGATGAGTTCGCCGCCGAGCAGCCGTTCCTGTTTTTCACCAGTCACCACGGCGAACTGGCGGAACTGGTGCGTGAGGGACGCCGCAATGAATTCGCCGCATTCAGCGCCTTCACCGATCCGCACAAGCGCGAGCAGATTCCCGACCCGAATGCCGAAAAAACCTTCCACGCCTCACAACCCAGGTTGATCGGCAATGGCAACCTGAAACAGCAGGAAACCCTCGCGCTGTACCAGAAGCTGCTGCAGTTTCGCCATCAATACATCATTCCCCATCTGTCCGGCACGCAAGCGCTCGGCGCCCATATGCTCGGTTATGGCGCGGTCAGTGCGCGCTGGCGTCTGGGCAATGGCAGCGAGCTGCGAATTGACCTGAACCTCAGCGACACGCCAGTGGTCAACCCTCCACAGACCGAGGCCGTGTGGCTGTTTCAACAGCCATCCAGCATCGATCTATCGGAATCGGGCGAACTGCCCGCGTATTGCGCGCTTGTCAGCCTCACGGCCGCAACCCCTTTGCAACCTCTGGATGGAGAGCGCCTATGAGCGATGCGCAACTGGAAATACTTGCAAGCCGCGCCGGCCTCGCCGTCGACTGGATCGACGCCAACGGCCGCCCGCAAAAAGTCGCGCCGGCGGTGCTGCGCAATGTCCTGATCGGACTTGGCCACCCCGCCAGCACGGCGCAGGAAATCGACGCCAGCCTGTTGGAACTGCAAGCGGCGCAACAAGACCGCCACCTGCCGCCATTACTCACCAGCGATGTCGGCGTCGGCCTTGATCTGGGTCGGTATTTCGCCCCGCAAACGCCGTGTGAAATTCACCTTGAAGACGGCTCGCGGCTGAATCTGAAACTCGATTCCGAAGCGATATTGCCGGGGCTGATTCCGGTCGGCTATCAACAGGTGCACATCGGCGATCAATATTTCACCTTGGCCGTGGCCCCGGAACGTTGCTTCAGCGTCGGCGATGCGGTCGATAACCCGATTCCGCGGGCGTGGGGCCTGAGTGCGCAGTTGTATTCGCTGCGCCGCGCCGGCGACGGTGGCTTCGGCGACACTCAAGCGCTGGAAGACCTGGTTCGCGTGGCCGGTGAACGCGGCGCCGATGCGCTGGCGATCAGCCCGTTACACGCCATGTTCAGCGCCGATAACGGGCGCTACAGCCCTTATTCGCCGTCCAGTCGGCTGTTCCTCAATCCTCTGTACGCCGCCCCCGGCGCAATTCTCGGTGAGCGCGCCTTGCGTGATGCGATCGACGCGACCGGCCTGGCCGAACAGTTTGCGCAACTGGAGGACCTGACCCTGATCGACTGGCCGAGCGCGGCCGAGGCCAAGCAAAAACTCCTGCAGGCGTTGTACGAGGGTTTTATCGCCGGTGAGCATCCGCTGCACGCGGACTTCGCCAGTTTCCGCCATGCCGGTGGTGAAGCGCTGGAAAACCACTGTCGTTTCGAAGCGATTCAGGAAATGCGCGCCGCCCGGGGCGAAAACCTCGACTGGCGGCAATGGCCAGAACACTGGCACGACCCACGCGGTGCGGCGCTCGAAGCGTTTGCCGAGGAATACGCCGAACGCATCGGCTACTTCGCTTTTTGCCAATGGCTGATCCACCGTTGCCTGGAGCGCGCGCAAACCGCCGCACGCAGCGCCGGCATGGGCATTGGCCTGATCGCCGATCTGGCGGTGGGTGCCGATGGCGCCGGCAGTCAGGCCTGGAGCTTTCAGGATGAACTGCTCGCCTCGCTGACTGTGGGCGCACCGCCGGACATTCTTAATCGTTCAGGCCAGGGCTGGGGCATTTCCGCGTTCTCGCCGGAAGGCTTGATCCGCAATGGTTTCCGCGCCTTTATCGACATGCTGCGCGCCAACTTCGCCCACGCTGGCGGCTTGCGCATCGACCATGTCATGGGCCTGCAACGTTTGTGGGTGATCCCCAACGGCGCCGCGCCGGCCGATGGCGCGTACCTGTATTACCCGGTCGATGACTTGCTGCGTCTGCTGACCCTTGAGTCCCATCGCCACCAGGCCATCGTCCTCGGTGAAGACCTTGGCACCGTACCCGATGGCCTGCGTGAAAAGCTTATCGCCCGCTCCATGCTCGGCATGCGCGTGCTGCTATTCGAACAGGACAACACCTTTTTCAAACCGATTCTCGACTGGCCGGACAACGCCTTGGCAACCACCAGCACCCACGATCTGCCGACGCTCAACGGCTGGTGGCATGGCCGCGATATCGACTGGAACGCCCGCCTGGGCTTCGTCGACGCCAACGGCGAAATCGAATGGCGCCATCACCGTCAGCGGGAGCGCGAAGGCCTGCGCAGCGCATTGAGCCAGGACCCGCAAAACTTCCGCGAGGAATCCCACGAGGCCGATCAGGTGGTCGATGCCGCGGTGCGTTTCCTCGGCCACACCCGTGCGCCGTTGGTGCTGTTGCCGCTGGAAGATGCGCTGGGCATCAATGAGCAATCCAATCTGCCGGGCACCATCGACACCCATCCGAACTGGTCACGGCGCCTGCCCGGGACCAGTGAGTCGCTGCTCGATGGCGCGGACGCGGCGCGACGTCTGGAATTACTCGCCTGCGCAAGGCTCCAGGCTGCCGAGCGTGACCAATGAACCAAGCGCTCATCCAGCCCCTGCGCGCGACATTGCGCCTGCAATTTCATAAAGGCTTCACCCTCGAACACGCCGTGCCATTGGTGCCGTACTTCGCCCGGCTCGGCATCAGCCACATCTACGCCTCTCCGCTGCTCGCGGCGCGGGCCGGTTCGATGCACGGCTACGACGTGGTCGACCCGACCCAGGTCAACCCGGAACTTGGCGGCGAGCCGGCGCTCCGGCGCTTGGTCAGCACCCTGCGCGAACACAATATGGGCCTGATCCTCGACATCGTCTCCAACCACATGGCGGTCGGTGGCAGCGACAACCCGTGGTGGCTCGATCTGTTGGAATGGGGACGTCTGAGCCCTTACGGCGAGTTCTTCGACATTCAGTGGCACTCGCCGGACCCGCTGATGGAAGGCCAGTTGCTGCTGCCGTTCCTCGGCAGCGATTACGGCGTGGCCCTGCAGGAAGGCACGCTGAAACTGCACTTCAATGCGCAAACTGGCGGCTTCCATGTCGAGCACTACGACCATCACTTTCCGATCTGCCCGAATGATTACGGTGAGCTGCTGAGGGCCGAGGAAGCGTTGAAGCCGTTGGCCGATCGTTTCAGCGCCCTCAGCTATCAGACCGATGCCCATTCACTGGCGATTCCGCTCAAAGAAGAATTGCGCCAACTGGCGAGTCATCCGTCAATCGCCGAGGCCATCGAAAACAACCTCAAGCATTACGATTCGACCAGCGAAGAAGGCTTCCACAAGCTGCATCAACTGTTGGAGCGTCAGAGCTATCGCCTGGCGAGTTGGCGCACGGCGGCGGACGACATCAACTGGCGGCGCTTTTTCGACATCAACGAGCTTGGCGGGCTGCGCGTTGAGCGTCCGGCGGTGTTCGAAGCCACCCACGGCAAGATTTTCCAGTTGATTGCCGAAGGGCTGGTCGACGGTTTGCGCATCGACCATATCGACGGCCTCGCCGATCCGCGCGGTTACTGCCGCAAACTGCGGCGCCGGGTTGATCTGCTGGCGCCGGGCAGGCACTTGCCGATCTACGTCGAGAAAATCCTCGGCGCCGGCGAAACCCTGCACCGCGACTGGGCGGTGGACGGCACCACCGGTTATGAATTCATGAATCAGCTGTCGCTGCTGCAACACGATCCGGAGGGCGAACACGTGCTCGGTGATCTCTGGCAACGGCGAACCGAACGCCCGGCGGCGTTCATCGAGGAAGCACAACTGGCGCGTCAGCAGATCCTCAACGGCTCGCTGGCCAGTGATTGCGAAAGCGTCGCCCAGGCCCTGCTGCAAGTCGCCCGAGATGACCTGATGACCCGCGACCTGACCCTCGGTGCGATCCGCCGGGTGTTGCAGGCGTTGATCGTGCACTTCCCGGTCTATCGCACGTATATCAGCGCGATGGGCCGCTCCGAGCAGGACGAAAAGTTCTTCCAGCACGCCATGGACGGTGCACGACAGACACTCGGTGAAGGCGACTGGCCGGTGCTCGATTGCGTCGCTGCGTGGCTTGGCGGCACGCCGTGGCGGCGCAAACCGCGCGGTCGCTCACGGAAGATTCTCAAGCATGCCTGCGTACGCTTTCAGCAACTGACCTCACCGGCAGCGGCCAAAGCCGTGGAAGACACCGCGCTGTATCGCTCGGCCGTGCTGCTGTCGCGCAATGACGTCGGCTACAACACCGAGCAGTTCAGCGCCCCGCTCAGCGATTTTCATGCGGTCAATCAGCAACGGCTGAGTGAATTCCCCGACAACTTGCTGGCCACCGCGACCCACGATCACAAACGCGGCGAAGACACCCGCGCACGTCTGGCCGTGCTCAGCGAGCGCAGCCATTGGTACGCAGAGCAGATCGAGTTGTGGCGCGCCCTCGCCCGCCCGGTGCGCGTCGACGATCAGATGCCGTCGAGCGGCGATGAGCTGATTCTCTATCAAGCCTTGCTGGGCAGTTGGCCGCTGCAATTGCGTGACGACGATCAGGCGGGTTTCGCCGACTACGCCAAGCGCATCTGGCAATGGCAACAGAAAGCCTTGCGTGAAGCGAAACTGCAAAGCAGTTGGAGCGCGCCGAGCGAAAGCTATGAAAACGCCGCGCAAGCGTTCACCGAAAAGCTCCTCACCGGAGAGGAAGGCGAGCTGCTGCGCGCCGCGCTGAGCAAGACCGTCAACAGCATTGCTGCGGCCGGCGCGCTCAATGGCTTGGCGCAAACCTTGCTGCGCATGACCGTGCCGGGGGTGCCGGATCTGTATCAAGGCAATGAGTTCTGGGACTTCAGCCTGGTCGATCCGGACAATCGCCGGCCGGTGGATTACCCCGCTCGCGAGCAGGCCTTGCACGCGCCATTGCCACCTGTGGAACTGCTGGCGAACTGGCGTGACGGGCGCATCAAGCAAGCCTTGATCGCCGAAGTGCTGAACTTGCGGGTCGAGCATGCCGAGCTGTTCCGCCGGGGCACTTACCAGGCCCTGGAAGTGCTCGGCAGTCAGGCGCACAACGTGCTCGCATTTGCCCGTGAGCACGAGGGCAAGCAGGCCATCGTGATCGTACCGGTCCGTTGCGCCACCCTGCTGGAAAACGGTGCTGTACCTCAGGTCGATGCGCTGCGCTGGGGCGATACGCGGGTGGTTTTACCGTTCGCCGCCTCTGCGACAAACCTGAAGGGACTTTTTTCAAGCCGCGCAGTCACAAAAAACAGGGAGCTGAATATCAGCGACGCGCTGGGGGATGTCCCGGTCAATCTCTTTATCCAACACTTAACACAAGCATGAGTTCAGTTCAGGAGCATTGCGATGAGTACCGACGATAAACGCATTCGCGAATTCGCCTATCAAATCTGGGAATCGGAAGGTCAGCCTGATGGTCAGGAGGCACGCCATTGGGAGATGGCGCGCAAGCTCGCTGAAGCTGAGGCCCTGGCACCGAAGAAACCGCCAAAAGCCGCCGGCAGCAAAGCGGCTGGCAAAACGGCCGAGGCCAAGGCCCCGGCCACCAAGCCGAAACCACCGGCCAAAGGCAAACCGGCAGGCGCCGCGAAAGTGATTCCGCCGGGCGAAAAAGCCGCCGAGAAAAAGCCTCGGGCGGCGAAGAAGCCTTCGGCGATCTGACGCTCTAACCGGATTATTGAACTGAATGATTGTGTGGCGGGTTCGCTCGCCACAGAAGGCTGACTCGCCCTTAAGAAACACACAAAACCCTGTGGGAGCGAGCCTGCTCGCGAAGACGTTGGCACATCCGACATCTCTGTCAGCTGACCCACCGCTTTCGCGAGCAGGCTCGCTCCCACAGGGGATCAGTGTCAACTGAACCATCCCGATTTTTGCAGGAGCAATCATGACCCGTCCAACGAAAGCCGAACCCACCGCACACGCCGAGCCGTCGAGAATCCGTGAAGGCCTGCCCTTCCCGCTTGGTGCGACCTGGGATGGTCTGGGGGTGAACTTTGCCCTGTTTTCCGCCAACGCCACCAAGGTCGAACTGTGCATCTTCGACGATGCCGGCGAAGTCGAACTCGAACGCATCGAACTGCCGGAATACACCGACGAGATCTACCACGGCTACCTGCCCGACGCACACCCGGGGCTGATCTACGGCTACCGCGTCTATGGCCCGTACGACCCGGCCAACGGTCACCGCTTCAACCACAACAAATTGCTCATCGACCCGTACGCCAAGCAATTGGTCGGCCAACTGAAATGGTCAGAAGCGCTGTTCGGCTACACCATCGGCCACCCTGACGCTGATCTCAGTTTCGATGAACGCGACAGCGCGCCGTTTGTGCCCAAGTGCAAAGTCATCGACCCGGCGCACACCTGGGGCAATGACCACCGCGTCAGCGTGCCGTGGGACAAGACCATCATTTATGAAACCCACGTGCGCGGCATCAGCATGCGTCACCCTTCGGTGCCGGAGAACGTGCGCGGCACCTTTGCCGGGCTGATGGTCGACGATGTCCTCGAACACATTCGCAAGCTCGGCGTGTCCACCGTCGAGTTGCTGCCGATCCATGCCTTCGTCAACGATCAGCATCTGCTGCACAAAGGCATGACCAACTACTGGGGTTACAACAGCATCGCGTTTTTCGCCCCGGACCCGCGCTACCTCGCCAGCGGCAAGATTGCCGAGTTCAAGGAGATGGTCGCGCACCTGCACGAAGCCAATCTCGAAGTGATCCTCGACGTGGTCTACAACCACACCGCCGAGGGCAACGAACAAGGTCCGACCCTGTCGATGCGCGGTATCGACAACGCCTCGTACTACCGCTTGATGCCCGACGACAAGCGCTACTACATCAACGATTCCGGCACCGGTAACACCCTCGACCTGAGCCACCCGTGCGTGCTGCAAATGGTCACCGACTCGTTGCGCTACTGGGCCAGCGAGATGCATGTCGACGGTTTCCGCTTCGACCTGGCGACGATTCTCGGTCGTTATCACGACGGTTTCGACGAGCGTCACAGCTTCCTCGTGGCTTGCCGCCAGGACCCGGTACTGCGTCAGGTGAAAATGATTGCCGAACCGTGGGACTGTGGCCCCGGCGGCTATCAGGTCGGTAACTTCCCGCCGGGTTGGGTCGAGTGGAACGACAAGTTTCGCGACACCGTGCGTGCGTTCTGGAAAGGTGACGACGGCCAGGTCGCCGATTTCGCCAGCCGCATGACTGCCTCCGGCGAGATGTTCAACCAGCGCGGGCGGCGGCCGTACTCTTCGGTGAACTTCATCACCGCCCACGACGGTTTCACCCTCAACGATCTGGTGTCTTACAACGACAAGCACAACGAAGCCAACGACGAGAACAACCAGGACGGCAGCAACAACAACCTGTCGTGGAACCACGGCGTCGAAGGCCCGACTGACGATCCCGAAATCAATGCGCTGCGCCATCGGCAGATGCGCAATTTCTTCGCCACCCTGCTGCTCGCCCAAGGCACGCCGATGATCGTCGCCGGCGATGAATTCGCCCGCACCCAGGACGGCAACAACAATGCCTATTGCCAGGACAGCGAGATCGGTTGGGTCAACTGGGACCTGAGCGAGGACGGCAAGGCGTTGCTGAAATTCGTCAAGCGCCTGATCAAGTTGCGTCTGGCTTATCCGATTCTGCGTCGCGGCCGTTTCCTGGTCGGCGAGTACAACGAGGACATCGGCGTCAAGGACGTCACCTGGCTGGCACCGGACGCCACCGAGATGACCACCGAGCATTGGCACGATGCGCACAACCGTTGCCTGGGCATGCTGCTCGACGGCCGCGCGCAGGAAACCGGGATCCGCCGCAAAGGCGCGGATGCGACCTTGTTGCTGGTGGTCAACGCCCACCACGACATCGTCAATTTCACCTTGCCGGAAGTGCCGGAAGGCAGTTTCTGGACCTGCATGATCGACACCAATCAGCCGTCGATCCGCGGTCAGGAGCGCTTCGATTTCGGCCACGAATACTCGGTCACCGGGCGCTCGCTGCTGCTGTTCGAACTGCAACGTGATGAAGAAGACTGATATGGATCTGCACCGTTATCTGAGCCGACGTCCAGCGGATTATCCGCACACCGCAGCCCTCGGCGATTGCCTGCGGGCATTGGTCGAGGCCGGGCTGGATCGTCTGCCGTTGCCGGGCAGTGGGCGCACGCTGGAGCGTTTTCAGCGGTTGGCGGAAGTCGGCGGGCATGATCTGGGGTTGTGCAAACTGTTCGAGGGCCACACCGACGCACTGGCGATCATTGAGCAACTCGGCGGCTCGCCTACGCCGGGCAGCACTTGGGGCATGTGGGCAGCGGAACCGCCGCAGGCACGGGTCAACGTCAGCCCGGCCGGGCACATGGTCGCGCTGCATGGACGCAAGGCATGGTGCTCCGGCGCCGCCGTGCTCAGCCATGCCCTGCTCACCGCTTGGGATAGCGATGATCAGCAACAACTGGTCGCCGTCGCCCTCGATCAACCAGGCGTCACCGTCACCGAGCAAGGTTGGCAAGCGGTGGGCATGGCGGCTACTGGCAGCGTCGAGGTGCTGTTCGACGGTGCCGAAGCACAGGCCATCGGCAATCCCGGCGATTATCTGCAACGCCCGGGTTTCTGGCAGGGCGGCATCGGTATTGCCGCGTGCTGGTACGGCGCGGCTCGGCAAATCGCCGACGCGTTGCGCATCCAGTGTGAGCAACGCCCGGAACCGCACGCCCTCGCCCATCTCGGCGCAGTCGACAGCGCCTTGCAGGCAGCGGCGGATGTCTTGCGTTTCAGCGCTTTGCACATCGATGCCCATCCCGAGGACAACGCCGAATTGCTCGCCCGCCGTGCCCGTGCGGTGGTCGAGCAGTCGGCCGAACAGGTCATGCGTGAAGTCGGCCGCGCCCTCGGCGCCGCGCCGTTTTGCAAGGATCGGCACTTTGCCCGGCTCAGCGCCGATCTGCCGGTGTTCCTGCGCCAGAGTCACGCCGAACGGGATCTGGCCGCACTCGGCCAACTGCTGGCCGGGCAGTCTTCGGAGGCATGGACGCTATGAAAACCAATCCGATTGTCGGCCAGGGTACCAGCCTGCATCAGTGGCAGGCGTCGCGGCACCTGGCGGAGCTGGACAGCATCGACATCCTCAGTCTGGTGCCACCGGGCGCGCGAGCGGTGATTGTCGCGCCGCACCCGGACGACGAAGTGCTTGGTTGTGGCGGTTTGCTGCAATTGCTCGCCGAGGCCGGCCGGCCTCTGCAGCTGATTTCAGTCACTGACGGCAGTGCCAGTCACCCTGGTTCCAGTCGCTGGCCGGTGGAACGTCTGAGCGTAGTGCGCCCGCAGGAGTCAGCCGAAGCGCTGCGCCGCCTCGGTTTGCCGATGCATCGGGTGAAGTGGCTGCGCGGTGGTTTCACTGACACGCAGGTCGCGGCTCAGGAAGCTGAGCTGGTCGATTTCATCGAGCAGCACCTGCGCCCCGATGATGTGCTTTTCACCACCTGGAGCGAGGACGGTCATTGCGACCACGAGGCCGTAGGCCGCGCCAGTGTCGAGGCTGCCCGACGGGTCGGTGCGACTTGCCATGAACTGCCGGTGTGGACCTGGCACTGGGCAACCCCGGAGGACGCCTTCGTACCGTGGCAGCGAGCGCGCAAGATTCTTCTGACGCCGGCGCAAGTCGCACGCAAGCGCCACGCGGTGCACGCGTTCGCCAGTCAACTGGAAGGCGATGCTGACGCCGGACTCGGTCCGGTGCTCGCCCCGTATGTGCTCGATCGCCTCTTACAGCCCTTCGAAGTGGTGTTTCTATGAGTGTCGAGGATCGCTATTTCGACGGTTTGTTCGCCGGTAACGACGACCCGTGGGCGTTCCGCGAGCGCTGGTACGAACAGCGCAAACGCGCAATCACCCTCGCCGCCCTGCCGCGTCCGCACTATCGGGCAATCTTCGAGCCGGGTTGCGCCAACGGCGAGCTGAGCGCCGAACTGGCCACCCGTTGCGATCGATTGTTGTGCTGTGACACCGCCAGCGCGGCGGTGACATTGGCGCGCACCCGTTTGAGCCTGTTCGATCACGCCGAAGTGCGACAAAACCGTCTTCCCGGCGACTGGCCGGAGGAAAAATTCGACCTGATCGTATTTAGCGAGATCGGCTACTACCTGGATAGTCAGGATCTGACAGAAGTGATCCGTCGGGCCAGTGAATGCCTGACTGCCGATGGCCAGTTCCTGGCCTGTCACTGGCGCCCGCCCATCGATGGCTGTCCACTGAATGCGCGACAGGTTCACGACCTGATTCACGAAAAACTGCATCTGCCACGCTTGGTTCTGCATCAGGAAGCGGACTTCATCCTTGAGGTGTGGAGCCGCGAACCACGCTCGGTGGCAGCACTGGAGGGCTTGCGATGATCGGCATTCTGATCCCGGCGCACAATGAGGAGGATCTGCTCGACGACTGCCTGAGCGCGGCCATGCGCGCCAGTCGCCACGGTTTGCTGGCCGGTGAAAAGGTTGAAGTGCTGGTGGTGCTCGACAGCTGCACCGACCGCTCGGCGCAGATTGTCAGCCGCTATCCGGTGCTGAGCCTGCACATCGACGCTCGCAATGTCGGCCAGGCCCGGGCGGCCGGCGCGCAGCTATTGCTGGAGCGCGGCGCGCGCTGGATCTCTTGCTCGGACGCCGACAGCCGCGTGGCCGACGACTGGCTGGTGGCGCAACTGGGTTTGGGTGCCGACGCGGTATGCGGTACCGTCACCGTCGAACGCTGGCACGAGTCGTTCGATGAAGCGGCGCAAATCCGCTATCACCGGGATTACCGGGCCTGCGATGGCCATCGGCATATCCACGGTGCCAATCTGGGCATCAGCGCCGACGCCTATCGCTGGGCCGGAGGCTTTAAACCGCTGGCCTGCGACGAGGATGTGCAGTTGGTGCGGGAGCTGGAACTGGACGGCGCCAACATCGCCTGGAGCCATCGCCCGCAAGTGCTCACCAGCGCACGCTTCGACAGCCGTGCGCGCGGCGGCTTCGGTGACTATCTGCGAAATCTGGCACAGATGGAGCAAAAAAAAGCGGATCAGATTGATCTGTGACGCGACGAACTTCGCTTCATGAGCAATACTCTGCTGCGCGGCAATCCAGGGTTCGGAGCGTCGCAAGGCATTCAACCCGCCTTCACGGGTCGCTGGCGTCTGGCAATCACCGCCAATCGCACGACTGAGGGCCGAACAACACAAGGACGTCACACCATGAAACCGTTATCCCTCAGTGACAGCAGTCTGCCGGCGCAAATCTGGAACAGCGCCGCGCAACTGGACAACATTCCCGTCATCAATACCTTGAGCCTGGTTCCCGCCGGCGCCCGCGCCGTGATCATCGCCCCGCATCCGGGTGATGAAGTGGTCACCTGCGGCGGTCTGCTGCAACTGCTATCAAGTCTCGGTCATCCACTACTATTGCTGTCGATCACCGATGGCAGCGCCAGCCACCCGGGTTCGCGGCAATGGTCGGAAAAGCGCCTGAGCGTGTTCCGCCCCCAGGAAAGCGTCGAAGCCCTGCGCCGTCTCGGTCTGCCGATGCACAGCCTGAAATGGGTGCGCGGCGGCTTCACCGACAGCGCCCTGTGCGATCAGCAGGACCAGGTAACCGAGTTCATCAGCCGCTACCTGCGCCCCGGCGACGTGGTGTTCAGCACCTGGCGCGGCGATGGCAACGACGACCACGAAGCGGTGGGCCGGGCCAGTGCGCAAGCGGCGGAACAAGCCGGCGCGACCTTCCACGACGTACCGGTCTGGGCCTGGCACTGGCCTGAACGCGATCAGCAGATGATCCCTTGGGAGCGTGCGCGCAAACTGCGCCTCGACACCTGGACCGTGGCGCGCAAGAGCCACGCCACCCACGCTTACGCCAGCCAGCTGAAGGGTGAACCGGCGATTGGTATTGCACCGATGCTGCCGCCGGTGATTCTGGAAAGAATGCGTTTGCCCTACGAAATCGTCTTCGTCTGACAAGTACCCTGTAGGAGCTGCCGAAGGCTGCGATCTTTTGATCTTGATCTGCAGAAGCAGATTCAAAAGATCGCAGCCTCGTTTCACTCGACAGCTCCTACAGATGAATGGCGCCCCCAAGCAAAAGGAACTGCCGCCCCTCCCCATCAGTCGCATGAATAAGCGGCCCGCAATCCAGAGGAGTGAACGTGTCCAGCGATCCCAAGCGTCATGTTGTCGACGCGCCCGTCATTCATCGTCTCAGGGTGCTGACGGTCAATACCCACAAGGGTTTCACCGCATTCAACCGGCGATTCATTCTGCCGGAACTGCGCGAAGCGGTGCGCAGTACCTCGGCCGACCTGGTGTTTCTGCAGGAAGTGGTGGGTGAACACGAACGGCATTCGAACCGTTACAACGAATGGCCACAAACCTCGCAGTACGAATTTCTCGCCGACAGCATGTGGAGCGATTTCGCTTACGGGCGCAATGCCGTTTATCCCGACGGCCATCACGGCAATGCGCTGCTGTCGAAATACCCGATACGCGAGTACCGCAACCTCGACGTTTCGATCACCGGCCCCGAACGTCGTGGCCTGTTGCACTGCGTGCTCGACGTCCCGGGGCACGCCGAAGTCCATGCGATCTGCGTGCATCTGAGTCTGCTCGAAAGCCATCGGCAATTGCAGCTGCAACTGCTCTGCCAGTTGCTCGAATCCCTGCCCGACGATGCCCCGGTGATCATCGCCGGTGATTTCAACGACTGGCAGCTTCAGGGCAACGTCGCCCTCGGCCGTCGCGACTACCTGCACGAAGCCTTCGAACGCCACCACGGGCGCCCGGCCAAGACCTACCCGGCGCGCTTTCCGTTGCTGCGGCTGGACCGTATTTATTTGCGCAATGCCAGCAGCCATGACCCGCAAATCCTCGGCAACAAGCCGTGGACGCATCTGTCGGATCACCTGCCGCTGGCGGTCGAGGTGCACCTGTAAACGCATTAATGACAGCAAAATCCTATACGGCAGATTCACACTCCTTGTGCCCTTTCAGTGCCGGCAGACCTTCTGTCGGTAACTAAAGCCCTCTAAGCCGGGGCTTTCATTGCGTTTTTCCATGCAAACAACCACTTAGTTATGTGCAGAAAAACAAACGCTTGCAGATCCTGTTTTACGGCTACCGCTCATCGTTCAATTTCTTGACGTGCGGGCACGACTCTTCTTATCTCTACCTTACTACCCCCGGAATCACTACCGGGACGAACCTCCGGACACTCGCGAAATCGAGCGGCCACGGTTCGCCCCGCTCCATTCGGTCGCCCCTCGTTCGGGGTAGGAGAGACGCCACATCGAGATGCCGCATGCGCCTGCAAGGTAGACCTCCATGAGAACTTCAATCGGCCCACACGAGATCAAAATCACTTTCTGCACAGTGTCGAGTTCTATCTTGCTGTGCTCATCCATGGAGGCGCAGGCCGGTCCTGCGGCGGATGAAACCACCCCGTGGTATCGCGCGGATGTCCCCGTGCTGACGCTGCCCACCACCGTCATAACGCCCGAGCCTCGCCGCCTGAGCCCACGGCCAGACTTGCAGGGCGCCGACCTCATCACAGAAGATCTTGCCCCCGGCGCGTGGGACCTGCTCTATGGTCGCAGCGCCCGGCAAGCGCAAACCGATGTGCTTGCCTCAGGCTTCGCAACACCCGGCAGCGGTGACGTCAAAGGTCCGGCGGTGCTGACCGTTCGAGGCGCCAACCATACCCAGACCCTCGGCCTCATCGGCGGTGTCAACCAGATTCAGGCCAATGGCAACGGCGTACTCACCAGTCGCGCCTTGGCCGACCCGAACAGCGACACCCTCAATCTCCAAGGCCAGAGCCTCGGCGCCTACTACAGCCTCACCGGTGCGCAAGGCTGGCACGTAGACCTGTCGGCCAGCGGTGGCCGGGTCAGCGGCTTCAGCCGCAACGGTCAAGGCGCCCGGCAAGCCACCGAAGGCAGCGCCATGACCTTCTCGGTGGAAGGCGGTTTTCCGATAGGTTTGAGTGACAACTGGGTGGTCGAACCACAGGCGCAGTTGATCAATCAACGCATTACCCTCGACACACCCTACGCCGGCTCGGGCAATGCATCCTCCACCGATCTGACGGCGTGGAGTGGCCGCGTCGGCGCACGCTTGAAAGGCAGTTACGATTTGAATGGTCTGCCGGTCGAACCCTATGTGCGCACGAACCTCTGGCACACCGTTTACACCGGTAGCACGGTGACGCTGGATCAGGTCGACAAGATCAGCAGCAGCCGCAAGTCCTCCACCGTTGAGTTGGGCCTGGGACTGGTAGCGCGGGTGACGCCGGTGGTGAGTCTGTATGTCAGTGCCGATTACAGCAGCGATGTCGATGACAATGATTTGAACGGGTTGATTGGCAGCCTTGGGGTGAGGATGCGTTGGTGAGCGGTGGGCCGGATTTTGAAGATGCCTGAACCGGCGCCTTCGCGAGCAGGCCCGCTCCCACATTTGGAATGTATTTCCCCTGTGGGAGCCAGCCTGCTCGCGAATGCAGCGACACGGTTTTAGATCAACCTTCAGGTTTGAGGATCAACACCGCCAACGGCGGCAGATTCAGTTCCAGCGACAGCGACTGACCATGACTCGGCACCTCCTCGGTAAACGCCCCGCCGCCATTGCCGTAATTGGAACCGGCATAGGTGTCGGCATCGCTGTTGAGCAATTCGCTCCAGCGCCCGGCAAACGGCACACCGACGCGATAAGCCTGACGCGGCACCGGCGTGAAGTTGGCCACCACCAGCACCGGTTTACCCTCCTTGCTCCAGCGCAGCCAGGCATAAACGCTGTTGATTGCATCGTCGCCGATCAACCACTGAAAACCCTGCGGCGCGTCGTCTTGATCGTGCAGCGCCGGCTCTTCGCGATACAGCCGATTGAGATCGCCGACCAGTTTCTGCACGCCTTTGTGCTCGGAATACTGCAGCAGATACCAGTCCAGCTGTTGATCATGATTCCACTCGCGCCACTGGCCAAACTCGCAGCCCATGAACAACAGCTTCTTGCCCGGATGCGTCCACATGAAACTCAGATAAGCGCGCAGGTTGGCGAATTTCTGCCAGCGATCGCCGGGCATCTTGTCGATCAGTGAATGCTTGCCGTGCACCACTTCATCGTGGGAAATCGGCAGGATAAAGCGCTCGGACCAGGCGTACACCAGACCAAAACTCAACTCGTTGTGATGGTGCGCGCGGTACACCGGATCCTGCTGAATGTAATGCAGCGAATCGTGCATCCAGCCCATGTTCCATTTGTAAGCGAAACCCAGACCGCCCTGCTGCGTGCTCTGGCTGACACCCGGCCACGCCGTGGACTCTTCGGCGATCACCAGCGCACCCGGCGCTTCCAGCTCAACCACGTCATTCAAATGGCGAAGGAAGTCGATAGCTTCCAGATTCTCCCGACCGCCATGGCGGTTCGGCACCCATTCGCCGGCCTTGCGCGAATAGTCGCGGTACAACATCGACGCCACCGCATCGACGCGCAGGCCGTCGACGTGGAAATGCTTCAACCAGTGCAGCCCGGAAGCCAGCATGTAGCCGTGCACCTCAGTGCGCCCGAGGTTGTAGATCAGCGTGTCCCAATCCTGATGGAAGCCTTCCAGCGGGTTGCCGTACTCGTACAGCGCCGTGCCGTCGAACTGGGCGAGACCGTGGGTATCGGTAGGAAAATGCGCCGGCACCCAGTCGAGAATCACACCGATTTCGGCCCGGTGGCAGGCGTCGACGAATTCGGCAAACTGCGCCGGCGAGCCATACCGCGCACTCGGGGCGAATTGCGACAGCAGTTGATAACCCCAGGAGCCGCCAAACGGGTGCTCCATGATCGGCATCAGTTCGATATGGGTGAACCCCAATTCCTTGACGTAAGGAATCAGCCGTTCAGCCAACTCCGGCCAGGTGTACTGGCGGGCGACTTCGCCGAGATCATCAAGTTCGCATTGCCATGAGCCAGCGTGCAGTTCGTAGATAGACAGAGGTGCCGAATGCTTCTGGCGGTCACGGCGGCTGCTCATCCATTCGTGATCCTGCCAGTCGATTTGCAGCGGCTCGGCGACTTTCGACGCGGTGTCCGGCGGCAGGCTGGTGGCCAGTGCCATCGGGTCGGCCTTGAGCGGCAGAATGCCGTGGGCGCCGAGAATTTCGTATTTGTACAACTCACCCGCTTGCAGGCGCGGAATAAACAACTCCCAGACCCCGGACGGATGACGCAAACGCATTGGATGGCGACGCCCGTCCCAGACGTTGAAGTCGCCGACCACCGACACGCGCCGGGCATTCGGCGCCCACACGGCGAAGCGCACGCCGTCGACACCATCGACGGTTTTCAGTTGCGCGCCGAGGCAGGCACTGAGGTCGCGATGATTGCCCTCGGCGAACAGATACAAATCCATCTCACCGAGCAATTGACCGAAGCTGTAAGGATCTTCCGCCACCTGCTCGCCACCGGCCCAACGCGTGCGCAACTGGTACGGCCGCGCCTGATCGAAATGACCGACAAACAGCCCCGGGGTTTCGGTCTGCTCCAGTGGACCGCGTTCTTCGCCGCTGTCCTTGTCCAGCACCACGACACTCAACGCACCAGGTAGATAGGCGCGAATGAACTGCCCACCAGCGCCATCGCCGTGCGGGCCAAGAATGGAAAAAGGGTCGTGATGTTCAGCGCGGACCAAGGCATCGATATCTTTCGCCGAGGGCAGCAATGCTTCTTTGACCATACCCTGTTCCTTGTTCGAGAAACTCATGACTACTCTCCACCAAGATCGGAAAAGGGTTTAAGCCCCGTCAACAACCCGTACAAACCGTGCAATGGCACGGGCAACCACGTGGGGCGATTTTCGGCTTCATAGGCCACTTCATAGGCCGCCTTCTCCAGGCCGAACAACGCCAGCGCGGCGTCGGCACCTTCAGGATCTTGCCAGGCATGATCAAGACTAGCTGCCGCGCGGCGATATGCCTGAACAAATGCCTCGCGGGCCTCGCGCAGATAACGCTCGGCCACCAGACGCCGCGCCGTTTCAGACTCGCCGCTGTGGTCAACGTTGTGCACGTTGATGGTCATTGCGGCCGCGTAATCGAACGAGCGCAGCACGCCGCTGACATCTTTGTACGGACTGTGTTTGCCACGCCGCTCGCTCAATGGCCGCGCCGGTTCACCCTCAAAGTCGATCAGATAGGCATCGCCCTTGATCACCAGCACCTGGCCCAAATGCAAGTCGCCGTGGACGCGAATGCGCAAACCGCCGACGGCTTTTTTCGCCAGATCCTGCACGTGGGCGAGGATGGTTTTCTTCTCGTCGACCAGCCTCTTCACCAGTCTCTGATCCGCTGCGCTGAGTTCGCCCTGATGCTGCTTGAGCAGTTTCAAAGCATGCTCGACCTGGGCCACGACATCCTTGCCCGTCGCCTGCATATCCTTGACCGTCGACACCTGCGGGGCGAAGTCGGCATTGTCGGTGGGCGCGGCGAGCACCTTGTGCATCTCGCCCAGACGCTGACCGAGCATCCCGGCAAAAACCCTCAGCTCGCCGAGGGCGTTGTAATGCTGTTCCTGCTCTGACATGGCATCGGCCAGTTCATCGCGCAGCGCCCGCTCGAGGTTGTTTTGCGTCCACTCCCAGGCGTCGCCCTGATTGCTCAGATAGCCTTGAGCGATCATCAGCAGGTTGTCTTCGCCCTGGGCGTCGCGGCGAATCACCGAGCCGAGCAGCGGAGAGATATTGGCAAATCCGGCCTCGGTCAGGTAAGCGCTCATCTCCAGTTCCGGGTGTACGCCAGAAGCGACTTTTCGTATCAGCTTGAGCACCAGGCTGTTGCCGATCACCACCGAACTGTTCGATTGTTCGGCGGACAGATAACGCACTTCCGACTCAGCTCCGAGGCCTAACGTTTCCAGATGCGCCGTCGGTGCAAAGCGGATTTCGCCCTCGCTCGACTCCAGTACGGTGTTGTTCTGCATGCCTTGCAGCACCGCACGAACAAAGGTTTCAAGGCTGAACGCGTCAGTAATCAAGCCGACCTGTCGTACACGGCGTACACGGGACAAGGCCAATTGCTGCGGCAGCGCCGGGCCGACCTGATCCTCGGAAATGAAACCGAACGGCAGTTGATAGCGACTGGTCTGCCCACCGCTGGTGACTTCGATTTCGCTGAGCAACACCGGATGCTGCGCATCGCCGAAACGCACGCCATAAGCCAGATGCACTTTTTCGATGGCCGCGTCCTTGCCGGCGAACCAGCGCCGATTCTGCAGCCAGCTCGGCAGGATGCTTTGCTCCAGCGTCGTACGCGACGGCGCTTCGAGCAGCTCTTCCATGCGTTTTTTCAGCACCAGCGTGGTGAAGTCCGGCAGGCTTTGCGCCGGTTCCACGTGCCAGCTCGGCATCTGGTTTTCTGCCGCCAGGGCGAACCAATAGAAACCATACGGCGCGAGGGTCAGGAGGAAATTCAACTGGCCAATCGGCGGGAATGCGTTACCGCCGAGCATCTCCACCGGCACCATGCCGACGTAGGCCGACAGGTCCAGCTCCACCGCTTGCGCACTGCGCGAAACGTTGGCCACGCACAGAATGATTTCGTGCTTGCCATCGGCATCGGTGAATTCGCGGGTGTAAGCCAGCACGCGACGGTTGTTCGGCGACAGCATTTTCAAGGTGCCGCGACCGAAAGCCTTGGACTGCTTGCGCACAGCGAGAAGACGTCGGGTCCAGTTAAGCAGCGAATGCGGGTCGCCAGACTGGGTTTCGACGTTCACCGACAGATAGCCGTATTGCGGATCCATGATCGGCGGCAGCACCAGACTCGCCGGGTCGGCGCGGGAGAAACCGCCGTTACGGTCGATCGACCATTGCATCGGCGTACGCACACCGTCGCGGTCGCCCAGGTAGATATTGTCGCCCATGCCGATTTCGTCGCCGTAATACAGGGTCGGCGTGCCGGGCATCGACAGCAGCAGGCTGTTGAGCAGCTCGATGCGGCGGCGATCACGCTCCATCAACGGCGCCAGACGACGGCGGATGCCTAGGTTGATCCGCGCGCGACGGTCAGCGGCGTAGTAATTCCACAGATAGTCACGTTCTTTATCGGTGACCATCTCCAGTGTCAGCTCATCGTGGTTGCGCAGGAAAATCGCCCATTGGCAATTGGCGGGAATTTCCGGGGTCTGGCGCAAAATATCGGTGATCGGGAAGCGATCTTCCTGAGCCAGAGCCATGTACATGCGCGGCATCAGCGGAAAGTGGAACGCCATGTGACATTCGTCACCGTTAACGCCCTCAGCATCGGTATCACCGAAGTAAAGCTGCGTGTCTTCCGGCCATTGGTTGGCCTCGGCAAGCAGCATACGGTCGGGATAATTGGCGTCGATCTCGGCGCGGATCTGCTTGAGGACGTCGTGGGTTTCCGGAAGGTTTTCGTTGTTGGTGCCGTCACGCTCGATCAGGTACGGGATCGCGTCGAGACGCAGACCATCAATGCCCATGTCCAGCCAGTAGCGCATCACCGACAACACGGCTTTCATCACTTGCGGATTGTCGAAATTCAGGTCCGGTTGGTGCGAATAGAAACGGTGCCAGAAGTACTGGCCGGCGACCGGGTCCCAAGTCCAGTTGGATTTTTCCGTGTCGAGAAAAATGATCCGCGTGCCGTCGTATTTCTGGTCGTCATCCGACCACACGTAAAAGTCCCGCGCCGCCGAGCCGGGTTTGGCCTTGCGCGCACGCTGGAACCACGGGTGCTGGTCGGAGGTGTGGTTGATGACCAGTTCGGTGATCACCCGCAAGCCGCGTTTGTGCGCCTCGGCGATAAAACGCTTGGCGTCGGCCATGGTCCCGTAATCGCTGTGCACGCCACGGTATTCGGCGATGTCGTAGCCGTCATCGCGGCGTGGCGAGGGATAGAACGGCAACAGCCAGATGGTGTTGACGCCGAGGTCGGCAATGTAATCGAGTTTGGCAATCAGGCCGGGAAAGTCGCCGATACCGTCGTTGTTGGAGTCGAAAAACGATTTGACGTGAACTTGATAGATCACCGCGTCCTTGTACCAGAGCGGGTCTTTGATAAAGGTGGCTGCCTTGGGTTTCTTCGCCATGTGAAACTCCTGAAAAATTCGTTTCTGCACAGAATCTGATTGTGCTGATCCCCCTGTAGGAGCTGCCGAAGGCTGCGATCTTTTGATCTTGTTTCTAAAAGATCGCAGCCTTCGGCAGCTCCTACAGGGGTTTGGGCAATGCTTAGGTGGCAGTAATTCGCCAGATACCGAACGGCTGATACGCCGGGTCAATGCGCATGAACTGGTATTTGCCGTGCCAGTCCCAGCGATGCCCGTTCATCAAGTCTTCGCCGTGGGTGGTCGCATCGTCGGGCAGGCCCATTTCCCACAGCGGCAGTTCAAAATTCGCTTCCTGCACGTTGTGCGGATCAAGGCTGACCGCGACCAGAATGAAATTGCTGCCGTCAAAACTGCGCTTGCCGAAAAACAGGATGTTGTCGTTCCACGCGTTGTAGACCGTCAGGCCCAGATGCGTGTGCAGCGCCGGGTTCTGCCGGCGAATACGGTTGAGCTGGGCGATCTCGGCAATGATGTTGCCCGGCGCGGTGAAGTCGCGGACACGGATCTCGTACTTCTCCGAGTCGAGGTATTCCTCTTTGCCCGGCACCGGCGCCGACTCGCACAGCTCGAACCCCGAATACATGCCCCACAGGCCTGAACCCATGGTTGCCAGCGCGGCGCGGATGAGAAATCCCGGACGCCCGGATTCGTGCAGGAACGCCGGGTTGATGTCCGGCGTGTTGACGAAGAAGTTCGGCCGGTAGCATTCGCGCCACGGCGATTCATTCAGCTCAGTGAAATACGTCGCCAGCTCAGTCTTGCTGTTGCGCCAGGTGAAATAGGTATAGCTCTGGGTGTACCCGACCTTGCCCAGCCGCGCCATCATCGCCGGCGTGGTGAAAGCTTCGGCGAGGAAGATGACTTCCGGGTACAGCGCGCGAACGTCGGCGATCAGCCATTGCCAGAACGGCAGGGGCTTGGTGTGCGGATTGTCGACACGAAAGATCTTCACGCCCTCCTCGACCCAACCAATGACAATGTCGCGCAACTCGACCCACAGGCTCGGAATCGCGTCCGGTGCATAGAAGTCGACGTTGACGATGTCCTGATATTTCTTCGGTGGGTTCTCGGCGTATTTGATCGTGCCGTCGGGACGCCAGTTGAACCAGCCCGGATGCTGTTTGAGCCACGGGTGATCCTGGGAACACTGAATGGCGAAGTCGAGGGCGATTTCCAGACCGTGATCGGCGGCAGCGGCCACCAGTCGACGGAAATCCTCGCGGGTGCCGAGTTGCGAGTGAATCGCCTCGTGACCGCCCTCCTCACTGCCGATGGCATAAGGGCTGCCCGGATCATCGGGACCGGCGGTCAGGGAATTGTTGCGGCCCTTGCGATGGGCGCGGCCAATCGGGTGGATCGGCGTGAAGTAAAGGACGTCGAAGCCCATGTCCTGAATCATCGGCAAACGCGCGTGCACGTCATTGAAGGTGCCGTGACGGTGAGGATCGTCGGTGATCGAGCGCGGGAACAGTTCGTACCAACTGGCAAACTCAGCAAGTTCGCGTTCGACGTCCACCGGGAACTCCGGACTGACGCTCAGGTAAGCGCGGTGATCGGCCTCAGCCATCAATTGCGCACTGCGCGAGTGCAGGAATAGCGCAACCTGCTCGGTTTCGAGCAACCCGGACAATTCGTGATGCAACGCGGCGAGCTGTTCGCTGAGCTGGCCTTCGCTGCGTTCGGCGGCCTGTTGCACCATGGTTCTGCCTTCCTGCAACTCCAGCGAAACAGGCACAGCGGCGCTGTGTTTCTTCTCCAGTTCATATTGGAAACTGCCGAAATGGTCGATCCACGCTTCGATGCGATAGAGGAAGCGTCCTTGGTGCTCAGGGCGGAACTGGCCTTGCCAGCCATTGTTGCCCTGATCAGCCATGACCTCGGTTTGCCAGGTCTCCTCGCCCTCTTCGCGCCAGCGGATGCGCACGGCGAGTTTGTCGTGGCCGTCGGCAAATACTTTGCTGGTGACCACAATTTCACGGCCGGCAATCGACTTCACGGCGAACTGCCCGCCATCGAGGGTCGGCATGGTGTTTTCGATGACAATGCGCGGCAGCAGCAACGCCTGCGACAGCGGCATGTGCGGGTTATAGCTCAGTTCAGAAGGTCTTTCAGCAGTCATTGAGCATCTCTCCTTAACGCCCCAAGGACGCTCTTGTGCCGGATCAGTGTTCACAACGAAGCACCTGCCCCGAAATGAACTCACTTAGGTTCCGAGCGGCCGGCGCCGGGAAAAGTTCAGATAAAATTGCCGTGTCAGAAAAGCGGATCGAATCGCGTGCAGGGTGGTCAATCCACTTAAGCACTTCTCACGCCATGTGCCACACGGAGGTCATCAGATGAACATCCCGATCCCGGCCGAAACGCCTGATCCCAACATCGACAAACCCACTTTGCCCGAGACTGAGCCGCAGCCGATTCCGGAGCAGGAACCGCCCGGCACCACGCCACCGCCGAAAGAAGAACCGCCGAGCACGATGCCGCCCGTTATCGTTTGATCACCGATGTAGCTCATGTAGGAGCTGCCGCAGGCTGCGATCTTTTGATCTTGGTTTTAGACAATCAAAGTCAAAAGCTCGCAGCCTTCGGCAGCTCCTACAGGGGTTAGCAATCATTGGCTACAGATGTCTGTTCTTTTCATCGTCGTTTTCGAACAGCCGTACAATTCGCGGCATCACGCTGAAAATGCCCAGCGCCAGGAAGGTACTGAGCAGCGCCGTCGCTTCCCTGCCCAACCCGGCCGCCACACCAATCGCTGCCGTCATCCACAACCCGGCAGCCGTGGTCAGGCCTTTGACATGGCCCTCATCACCTTCCTTGTTTTTCAGAATAGTCCCGGCACCGAGAAAGCCGATCCCGGCAATCACGCCTTGCAGCACACGGCTCATCGCATCGGATTCCGCCCCTGAGGTCTGCGGCACCAATACAAACAACGCAGCCCCCAGCGCCACCAACATATGTGTGCGCACTCCGGCAGCCTTGCCCTTGTGCTCGCGTTCAAAACCGAGGATGCCGCCCAGTACCGCCGCCATCAGCAGGCGCACGGTAATGCGCGTCAATTGCGAAGCATCCGCAACGTCGGCGAATTCCGCCTGCAGGGTTTCCCACACTTCGTGCCACCACGCGTTCATCATCAGTCCTTGTTATTGGCTCGATAGACGATGGACAGCGGCGACCATTAATCAGTTGCGCAGAACGATCGGCGAAGCCTGTGCCCTAACCTTGCAGACACCCCTGAAAAAAGGACTGCCCTCATGCCCCTTCGAGTCGATGAATCCAATCCCGAACAGAAAGTATGTTTTTTCACTGTCGAGAACGGTGAAGAAATCCGCATTTGCGACACCCTGGAAGTGCTCACGGACAGCGACAAGGCCATGTCGTTTGTGGAAATAGACGGCCGGCGCGTGTACATCACCGAAGCAGATGCTGACGCATTGACCGTCGCGGGTGCCAAGGACGGTCGCAAGCACTTGAAGGCTGACGAGAGTGGTTCGGTGATTTGACTGACCTTGATCAACACCCCGCGCAAACGCCTGATATAGGCGTTTGCGCCTTTGTTTGTGGGCTGCTTCAAGTTGTCGCAGGCGTTGCACAGAATCGCATCTGATCCGCTTTTTATTGAAATAGCTGAGTCTGTTATGCAAACAGATCGACGCTCATAGTGCTCTGGCCTGATGGAGGCTGATGAGCGAATAACCATGAGCGAACAAATCCCCGTCCGAACCGTAGAAGCATCCCCAACCATAGCTCCTCATATAAAAAAGGTGCCCGCACGCCCAATGAAGGCGACGGCCAGGTCCAGCGACAACCAGATCCACACCCGCAGCTTCACCGGTCTGTTTCGCACCCTGCGCATGAGCGGCGCGGGATTTCTGTTCGTGCTGTTTTTCGGCACCGTGTGGCTGAACTGGGGCGGACGTCAGGCGGTGCTCTGGGATCTTTCCGAAAGCAAATTTCACATCTTCGGCGCGACCTTCTGGCCGCAGGATTTCATTCTGCTGTCCGCGCTGCTGATCATCGCCGCGTTCGGCCTGTTCGCCATCACCGTGTTCGCTGGCCGGGTCTGGTGCGGCTATACCTGCCCGCAGAGTTCGTGGACGTGGATCTTCATGTGGTGCGAGAAGATCACCGAAGGCGAGCGCAACCAACGCATCAAACTGCAAGCTGCGCCGTGGAGCCTGAACAAACTGGCGCGGCGTGCGGCCAAGCACACCCTGTGGCTGGCAATCAGCGTGCTGACCGGCCTGACCTTTGTCGGTTACTTCACGCCGATCCGGCCACTGGCCGAAGAACTGCTGACCCTGCAAATCGGCGGGGTCAGCCTGTTCTGGGTGCTGTTTTTCACCGCTGCGACTTACATCAACGCCGGTTGGCTGCGCGAGGCGGTGTGCATGCACATGTGTCCGTATGCGCGGTTCCAGAGCGTGATGTTCGATAAGGACACCCTGGCGATCTCCTATGACGTTGCCCGTGGCGAAAACCGTGGCCCGCGCAAGCGCGACGTGAAACCGCTTGAAGCCGGCCTCGGTGATTGCATCGACTGCCAGTTGTGCGTGCAGGTCTGCCCGACCGGCATCGACATCCGCGACGGCTTGCAGATGGAATGCATCGGCTGCGCGGCGTGCATCGACGCCTGCGATTCGATCATGGACAAAATGAACTACCCGCGCGGGTTGATCCGCTACAGTTCCGAGCGCGAGTTGCAGGGTGGCAAAACCCACCTGCTGCGCCCGCGTCTGATCGGCTACACCGTGGTGCTGGTGGCGATGATCGGCGCATTGGCACTGGCGCTGGTCGAACGGCCAATGGTTTCGCTGGATGTAACCAAGGATCGCGGGTTGTTCCGCGAGAACGGTCAGGGCCAGATCGAAAACATCTACACCCTTAAGGTCATCAACAAGACCCAGCAGCGCCAAGACTACAACCTGAGCCTGGTCGACGGTGACGGCTTCCAGTTGCAAGGCAAGACCGAGTTGAGCCTGGCCCCGGGGGAAATTGTCGATGTGCCAGTGTCGGTGGCGATGACCACGGAACGCCCGGCCAGCAGTTCGCAGACCTTGAGTTTCAAGATTGCCGACAGCGATGAGCCGGAGGTTTACAGCGTGGCGAAGAGCAGGTTTGTTGCGCCGATGAATCGTTGAGCCGTTAGAATCCGCTCCCTCACCCCAGCCCTCTCCCAGGGGTAGAGGGGGCCGACCGAGGTGTCTGTCGCTATACATCGACCTGACAGACCGAGTCGATTATGGATTCAGCAAAGCATTTTCAGGCTGAATCGACTATGGATTCAGCAAAGCACTTTCAGGCTGAGTCGATTGAGGATTCAGCAAAACATTTTCAGGCTGAGTCGATTACGGATTCAGCAAAGCACTTTCAGGTCGGTGTAGTTCCCAAGCATCCCCCAATCAGTCCCCTCTCCCTCTGGGAGAGGGCTAGGGTGAGGGGCAGTTCCCCTGACACACCTCATCATCAACCAGCACCAAGGCTCCTCGATGAAACGCTACGAAAAATTCGCCGACGACATCGCTGAACTGATCCGCTCCGGCGTCCTTGGCCCCGGCCAGCGCGTGCCTTCGGTGCGTTACGCCAGCCAGACCTACGGGGTCAGCCCGTCCACGGTGTTCCAGGCCTATTACCTGCTCGAACGCCGCGGCCTGATCCGCGCGCGACCGCGCTCCGGCTATTTCGTCAACACCCACGCGCCGAGCCCGTTCTCGGAACCGGTGATCAGCAGCCACGTCAACGATTCCACCGAAGTCGACGTCAGCGAACTGGTGTTCTCGGTCCTCGATTCGATCAAGGACCCGAGCACCGTGCCATTCGGCTCAGCGTTCCCCAGCCCGACCCTGTTCCCGTTGCAGCGCCTGTCGCGTTCGCTGGCCAGCGCCGCACGCGAGATGGATCCGCGCATGGTTGTCACCGACATGTCACCGGGCAACCCGCAACTGCGCCGGCAGATTGCCCTGCGCTACATGGTCGGCGGGTTGATGCTGCCGATGGAAGAATTGCTGATCACCAACGGCGCCCTTGAAGCGTTGAACCTGTGCCTGCAAGCCGTCACCGAACCGGGCGATCTGGTGGCCATCGAAGCCCCGGCGTTCTACGCCAGCCTGCAAGTGCTCGAACGGCTGAAACTCAAAGCCGTGGAAATTCCCGTGCACCCGCGCGACGGCATCGACCTCGGCGTGCTCGCGCAAACCCTGGAACGCCATCCGATCAAGGCTTGCTGGTGCATGACCAGTTTCCAGAACCCGATGGGCGCAACCATGCCTGAGGCGAAGAAACAGGAACTGGTCGAACTGCTGCGCCGCCACCAAGTGCCGCTGATCGAAGACGACGTCTACGCCGAACTCTATTACGGCCAGCAGGCGCCGAAACCGGCCAAGGCATTCGACACTGAAGGGCTGGTGATGCACTGCGGTTCGTTCGCCAAAAGCCTGGCCCCCGGCTACCGCATCGGCTGGGTCGCCGCCGGACGTTACGCGCAGAAAATCGAACGTCTGAAACTGATGACTTCGCTGTGCGCCTCGATGCCCGCACAAGCAGCGATTGCCGACTACCTGCAACACGGCGGTTATGACCGCCACCTGCGCAAACTGCGTTACGCACTGGAAGAACAGCAGAGCGCAATGCTCGCGGCGATCGCCCGCTACTTCCCGGCGCAGACGCGGGTCAGCCAACCGGCGGGCGGCTACTTTTTGTGGCTGGAACTGCCACCGCAAATGGATTCATTGAAGTTGTTTCAGATGGCACTGGCGCAGGGGATCAGCATTGCGCCGGGGCCGATTTTCTCGCCGACGCAGCGCTTCCGCAATTGCATTCGGTTGAACTATGGCAGCCCTTGGACCGAGGACTCGGAAAAGGCGATGGAGACGTTGGGGCGGATTGTGCGGTCGTTCTGACAGTTGGATGTTGCCTGTGCTGGCGCCATCGCTGGCAAGCCAGCTCCCACAGTGATCTCTGTCACCGCATAGGTTGTGTACGACACAGAAACCTGTGGGAGCTGGCTTGCCAGCGATGGGGCCGGATCAGGCAACACAAATCTCAAAGATCAGCGCCCGCCCCCCAAATCAACAAACGTACCCGTCGCATACGAAGCCTTATCCGACAACAACCAGACAATCGCTTCCGCCACCTCATCCGGCCGTCCGCCACGGGCCATCGGAATCGCCGACTCGAGCTTGCTGACCCGATCCGGATCGCCGCTCAAGGCGTGGAAATCGGTATAGATGTAACCCGGGCGCACCGCGTTGACCCGAATCCCCTCTCCCGCGACTTCCTTGGACAAACCGATAGTGAAGGTGTCGAGCGCACCTTTGGACGCCGCGTAATCGACGTATTCGTTCGGCGAGCCCAGACGCGCGGCCACCGACGACACATTGACGATGCTGCCGCCCTGCCCGCCGTGTTTGGGCGACATGCGCAGGATCGCGTGCTTGGCGCAAAGAATCGGCGCCAGGACATTGGTTTTCATGATTTTGAGGATACGGAATTCGGACATTTCGTCGACCCGCGACTTTTGTCCGACGGTGCCGGCGTTGTTCACCAGTGCCGTGACCCGGCCCAACTCGGTGTCGACCCGATGGAACAGCGCGATCACTTCGTCTTCGATGCTGACGTCGGCACGTACGGCGATGGCCTGGGCGCCCAATGCGCGGACCTGCTCCAGTACGCTGTGCGCGGCCTGTTCATCCGACTGATAGTTGATGCAGATCCGATAGCCTTGCTCGGCAGCCAACAGCGCCGTGGCCGCGCCAATCCCGCGCCCGCCACCGGTGATCACAATGACTTTATCCATGCTGGCCTTTCCCCCAAATGCACACGTAACAGTCGGGGGGAAGAATAACCGCCATTGGCGGGTTTTGCATGGAGTCTGTGGTGTCTGAGCAGACGCCTTCGCGAGCAAGCTCGCTCCCACAGGGGGATGCATTCCAAATGTGGGAGCGAGCTTGCTCGCAAAGAACGATAACGCGCTCGATCAGACCGCCGCTAACTGCTGAGTTCGAGCAATATCCTGCATGAATTTTTCCGCCGGCATCGGATGCCCCAGCAGATAACCCTGCAACGAATCACAGCCCAGTTCAGTCAGAAACGCCTGCTGCACACCGGTCTCGACACCTTCAGCGACAATGCGCAAACCCAGTGCCTGCCCCAACGCGACAATCGCCGAGACAATCGCCGCATCGTCGCTGTCATGCTCCAGATCGCGCACAAACCCACGATCAATCTTCAGCTCGTTGGCCGGCAAGCGCTTGAGGTACATCAGGCTGGAGTAACCGGTGCCAAAGTCATCGATCGACAGATCGACGCCCATGTCCGAGAGTTCCTGCAACACCATCATGCTCGCATCGGCGTCGCTCATGGCCGTGGTCTCGGTGATTTCCAGGGTCAGGCTGTTGGCCGGCAAGTGGTGAGTAGCCAGCGCCTTGGCCACGCTGCGCACCAGCCCCGTGTGGCAGAACTGCAACGCCGACAGGTTCACCGCGATACGCCAATCGGTGTAACCGAGCACGTACCATTCGCGCATCTGGCGACAGGCTTCGTTGAGCACCCAGTCACCGATCGGAATGATCAGACCGGATTTCTCGGCCAGGTCGATAAACTTGTCCGGCATCAGCATGCCGTGGATCGGGTGTTGCCAGCGCAGCAGCGCTTCAGCCCCGACCGGGCGGCCGTTGGCGGCGTCGAATTTGGGTTGGTAATGCAAGCTGAACTGGCTGTGTTCCAGCGCCGCGCGCAGGTCCTGCAACAACTGCAACTGCTTGCGGGCGTTGTTGTTCATCGATGCATCGAAGAAGCTGTAACCGTTTTTTCCGCCGCCCTTGGCGTGGTACATCGCCGCGTCGGCGTTCATCAACAATTCTTGCGCGGTCTGGCCATTGCCCGGGTACAGGGCGATACCGACACTGGCGGAGATCTGCAAGTCATGCTCGGCGACACGGAACGATTGTGCGATCAGGCCGACCTGACGTGCCGCCAGCCCCAGCGCGTCATTGGGTTCGGTCAGGCGCACGAGCAGCACGAACTCATCGCCACCAATGCGCGCCAAGGTGTCCTGGCCGCGCAAGTCTTCGCGCAGACGCACGCCCACTTCGCGCAACAACTGATCGCCCATGTGATGACCGAAGGCATCGTTGACCGGTTTGAAGCCGTCCAGATCGATGAACATCAAGGCAAAACAGCCGCCCTGCTCCTGGACCTTTTTCATCGCCTGATTGATCCGGTCGTCGAGCAGCATGCGGTTCGGCAGACCGGTCAGGGTGTCGTGCAGGGCCAGTTGCGTGAGTTCGCGATTGGCCACGGTCAACGAATGCGCCAGATCGGCTGTGCGCGCTTCAAGGCGTGCGTCGAGAATCGAGGTCAGCAGGGCAATCGACAGCACCGCCAGCGTGGTGATCAGCACCAGACTGTCGAGGCCATTGCCCTTCAAACCGTTGACGGTGGCACCGCAGAAACTGCCGTCAGGAAATTGCGCGGCGGCCATGCCAGTGTAGTGCATGCCGACAATGGCGATACCCATGATGATCGCCGCGCCGGCACGAATCAGGCGCACATACGGCGAGTGCTGACGCAGGCGGAAGGCAATCCACAGCGCCGCAGCCGACGCGCCGACCGCAATCAGCAATGAGGCGCCAAACAGCGTCGGGTCGTAGTCGATTCCCGGCGTCATGCGCATCGCCGCCATGCCGGTGTAATGCATGGCACTGATCCCGGCACCCATGATCAACGCGCCAAAAGCCAGTTGCAGAATTGGCAGTTTCGGCTGGCTGACCAGCCACAAGGCGAAGCCGCAGGACAACACGGCAATCAACAGTGAGAGCGCGGTCAGGGTGATGTCGTAACCAAGGTCAATCGGCAGTTTGAAGGCGAGCATGCCAATGAAATGCATCGACCAGACGCCGATGCCCATAGCAAATGCACCGCCGGCGGTCCAGAAATGCACCGCACGGCCCTTGGCCGTGGCAATGCGACCGGTGAGGTCGAGCGCGGTGTAGGAAGCGAGGATCGCCACGCACAACGAAATGAAAACCAGGGTGGAGGAATAACTACCGATGAGCATGGGATTTCTCGTGGCCACCCGACGCGACTTGCGTCCGTTCTCGGTCGGGCAAATGCGGCGATTGTACTGATTACGCGGAAGAACGCACTGACAAAGTAATCAAATTGCCATCAAGCCGATGAAACGCTTGTTTGATCGTTCGAGATGCCTCTGAAAGGGGGCTTTCTGAACCTTGCGCGATCATTGTGGGAGCGAGCCTGCTCGCGAATGGGCTCTCTCATTTGATCGTTCCCACGCTCCGCGTGGGAATGCAGCCCGGGACGCTCCGCGTCCCTTCAAAGCCGAACGCGGAGCGTCCATTGAGGCATTCCCACGCAGAGTGTGGGAACGATCAGTGAAGCCAACCTTCAGCGGGTGTTATCGCTGACATCCAGTTGCCCATCCCAACCGCCGCCCAGCGCGGCAATCAACTGCACGCTGGCAATCAAGCGGCTTTGCAGGATGTTCAGCACGTTGCGCTCGTTGCTCAGCGCCGTGGCCTGCACGACCACGACATCGATGTAAGCAATCAGACCAGCCTTGTACTGGTTTTCGGTCAGGCGCAGGGAGTCGCGGGCCGCATCCAGCGCTTCCTGGCGCACCGCCGCTTCGTCTTCGTACACCTTGAGCTGCACCAGATAGTTTTCCACCTCGCGGAAACCGTCGAGCACGGTCTGGCGGTATTTGGCCACGGTTTGGTCATACACCGCCTCGGTGCGGTCGACTTCTGCCGAACGAATGCCCCCGTCAAACAGCGGCAGCGCCAGTTTCGGCCCGACCGACCAGAAACGGTTCGGCAGGCTGACCAGGTTCTGCGAGGTACTGCTGCTGTAGCCGCCGCTCAGGCTCAGGGTCAGGTCGGGGTAATACGCCGCTTTGGCCACGCCGATATTGGCGTTGGCGGCAATCACCGAACGCTCCGCCGAAGCGATGTCCGGGCGCCGCTCCAGCAACTGCGAGGGCAGGCTCAACGGCACCTGCGGCAGCTTCGGAATGGTCTGCACTTCGGCAATGTTGAAGTCCGCCGGCGCTTGCCCGGTCAGTACGGCAATCGCATTTTCGAACTGCGCACGCTGCCAGATCAGGTCGACCAGATCAGCCTGGGTGCTTTTCAGTTGAGTCTGCGCCTGCGCCACCGCATCGCGCCCGGAAACCCCGGCGCGGTACTGGTTCTGCGTCATTTTCAGCGAGCGTTCGTAGGCGGCGACCGTGGCTTCGAGCAGACGTTTCTGCTGATCGATCACGCGCAGTTGCAGGTAGTTCTGCACCAGCTCCGATTGCTGACTCAGGCGCATGGCCGCCAGATCGGCAAAACTGGCCTGGGCGCTGGCCTCATCGGCTTCCAGGCCACGGCGCAATTTGCCCCAGACGTCGGCTTCCCAACTGACGCCCAGCTCGGCGTTATAGGTGTCGCGGATGCCACTGGACGAACTGCTCAGGCTCGAACTGCTGCTGCCAGTGCCCTGACTGGAGCGGGTTTTGCCCAGGCTCAAATCCACTTTGGGATAAAACGCGCCACGGGCACTGCGCACCAAGGCCTGAGCCTGACGGTACTGGGCTTCCGACTGCGCGACGGTCTGGTTGGAATTGTTGAGCTTTTCGATCAACCCGTTGAGTTGCTGATCGCCGTACAACTCCCACCAGGCACCACGGGCCAGCGAATCGCTCGGGTTGGCCTGAGTCCAGCCCTCGGCCTCCTTGTACTGGGCAATTTGCGCAGTTTGCGGGCGTTGGTAGTCCGGGCCGACGGCGCAGGCACTGAGCATCGCCACGCACAGTGACAGGCTCAGCAAGCGCGAGCCCCGAGCAGTGGCCAGATTGATAAGCGAACGGTCAGTCATAGCGGAGTTTCCAGAGCGGCGTCAGTACGCACGCCACGCCATTTGTTGAAACGATGGCGCAGCTTGTCGAGATAGAGGTAAACCACAGGTGTGGTGTAAAGCGTCAGCACCTGGCTGAAAATCAGCCCGCCGATGATGGTCAGGCCCAGCGGCTGGCGCATTTCCGCGCCCTCGGCCCGGCCGAGCAGCAATGGCAAGGCACCAAGAATCGCCGCCAGCGTGGTCATCAGAATCGGCCGTAGCCGTTGCAGACAGGCGCTGCGGATCGACTCCAGCGGCGACAGGCCCTGATGCCGCTCCAGTTGCAAAGCCAGGTCGATCATCAGAATCGCGTTTTTCTTTACCACGCCAATCAGCAGGAACAACCCGAGCAACGAGATCAGGCTGAACTCGCCGCCCAGCGCATAGATCGACAGCAACGCGCCGACACCGGCCGACGGCAGGGTCGACAGAATCGTCAGCGGATGGATGTAGCTTTCATACAACACGCCCAGCACCAGATACACCGCCAGCAACGCGCCGAGAATCATGAACGGCTGGCTCTTCTGCGTCGCGGCAAAGGCATCGGCAGTACCGGCCATTTTCGCGATGATGTCTTCCGGCAAGCCGAGCTTGGCAATCGCCCGCTCGATCGCAGCACTGCCCTGCTCCACCGTCACGCCTTCGGCCATGTCGAAGGAGATGTCTTCGGAAGCGAACTGGCCTTCGTGGCTGACGCGGTCGTCTTCCAGGCTGTTTTCGTAATGAGCGAACGTCGACAGCGGCACCCGCGCACCGTCAGCGGTGATCACCTGCACCTGCTTGAGCGTCACCGGGTCCTGGGCGTATTTCGGATTGACCTCCATCACCACCTGATACTGGTTGAGGCTGTCGTAGATCGTCGAAATCTGCCGCTGGCTGTAGGCGTTGTTCAGCACGGCCGTGACCATGTCCATGTCGACACCGAGGCGTTTGGCCTGGTCACGGTCGACAATCAGCGTCACTTGTTGCGCCCCGGCGCCTTCACGGGCATCGATGGCGGTCAGTTCGGGCAGGGCTCGCAGTGCCGCGACCACTTTCGGGAACCATTTACGCAACTCGCCGAGGTCGCCGCTTTGCAGGATGTAGCTGTATTGCGAACTGGTCTGCTCGCGCCCGCCGCCAAATTGCAGATCCTGGTCAGCCATCAGCATCAACTGCGCACCAGGCACCTTGGGCATTTCCTTGCGCAGGCGCTCGATGACTTTCTGCGCCGACAGCTGACGCTCCTTGATCGGTTTCAGACGCACGATCATGAACGCGTTGTTGGTGCCGTTATTGCCGCCAATGAACCCGGCCACACTTTCCACCGCGTCGTCCTTGAGCACCGCGCGGCGGAAGGTTTCCATTTTCGGCTGCATCACGCTGAACGACAGGCCGTCGTCACCGCGCACAAAACCGATCAACTGGCCGGTGTCCTGCTGCGGCATGAAGGTTTTCGGCACCACTACATACAACGCGACATTGACGCCCACGGTGATCAGCAGACTGAGCAAGGTCAGACGCCGGTGGCGCAGCACCCAGTCGAGGCTGGTGGCGTATTTGCCGACCATCCAGTCGTTGGTGCGGCGGCTCCAGCGTTGCAGGCGGTTTTCCTGGCCCGGCGTGTGCGGCTTGAGCCAACGGGCGCAGAGCATCGGTGTCAACGTCAGCGAAACCACCAGCGACACGACGATGGCTGCCGCCAGGGTGATGGAAAACTCACGAAACAGGCTCTCGACAATCCCGCCCATGAACAGGATCGAGAGGAACACCGCCACCAGCGAGACGTTCATCGACAACAAGGTGAAACCGACTTCCTTGGCCCCGAGGTACGCGGCCTGCATCGGTTTGACGCCTTCGTCGATGTGCCGGGAAATGTTCTCCAGCACGACAATCGCGTCATCCACCACCAGGCCAGTGGCGAGGATAAGGGCCATCAGCGACAGGTTGTTCAGCGAAAAACCGTAGAGGTACATCACCGCAAAGGTGCCGACCAGCGACACCGGCACCGCCAATGTCGGAATCAGCGAGGCGCGGAAGTTACCGAGGAACAGGAACACCACCAGAATCACCAGCGCCACGGCAATCAGCAGGGTCATCTCGGCTTCGTGCAGCGTGGCTTTGATGACTGGCGAACGGTCCATGGCCAGATTGAGCTTCACACTGGCCGGCAACACCGCTTGCAAGGCCGGCAGTTGTGCCTTGATCTCGTTGACCGTCTCGATGATGTTGGCGCCAGCCTGGCGGTTGATCACCAGCAGCACCGCCGCGTCATCGTTGAAGAAACCGCTGTTGTAGCGGTCTTCGACGCCGTCGCTGACCTTGGCCACGTCCTTGAGGCGCAGCGCAGCGCCGTCGGCGTAGTGGATGATCAGTGATTCGTAATCCTTGGCTTTTTCCAGCTGGTCATTGGCCTGGATCTGCCACAGGCGTTGACCGTCCTCGACCGAACCCTTCGGCCGGCGTACGTTGGCATCGGCGATGGTCTTGCGTACATCGTCGAGCGCCACGCCGTACTGGTTCAGCGCCTGCGGTTCGAGTTCGATACGCACCGCTGGCAGCGAACTGCCGCCGATCTGCACTTCGCCGACACCCTGCACTTGCGACAGGCTCTGGGAAAGAATGGTCGAGGCCAAATCGTAGAGCTGGCCTTTTTCAAGGACATCGGAGGTCAGCGACAGCACCATGATCGGCGCCTGCGACGGGTTGACCTTCTTGTAGGTCGGCATGCTGCGCATCCCGCTCGGCAGCAGATTGCGCGAAGCGTTGATCGCCGCCTGCACTTCCCGCGCGGCACCGTTGATGTCGCGGTCGAGATCAAATTGCAGAATGACCCGGGTCGAACCCTGACTGGAGCGGCTGCTCATGGTGTTAACGCCGGCGATCGCACCGAAGGAACGCTCCAGCGGCGTCGCCACCGTCGAGGCCATCACCTCCGGACTCGCGCCCGGCAGACTGGCCTGCACGACGATCACCGGGAAATCCATCTGCGGCAGTGGCGACACCGGCAACAGGCCGAAACTGACACCGCCCAGCAGCATGATCGCCAGGCTCAGCAGCATTGTGGCGACCGGGCGCTTGATGAAAGGACCGGAGAGGTTCATTGACCGCGATCTCCGCCTTCACCGCAGATCCCTGTGGGAGCGAGCCTGCTCGCGAATGCAATCTTGTATTCAACAATGATGTTGCCTGACAGGCCGCTTTCGCGAGCAGGCTCGCTCCCACCAGGAATGTGCGCTGTTTGCAAAGTCATACCGCCACCTCTTCGCGGTCGGCATTGGTCTTGCCAAAGCGCCGTCCGAGGCGGTCGAAATACAGGTAGATCACTGGCGTGGTGAACAGCGTTAGTACCTGGCTCACCAATAGACCACCGACCATCACCAGACCCAGTGGCTGACGCAGTTCCGCCCCGGAACCAGTGGCGAGCATCAACGGCACCGCACCAAACAGCGCCGCCAGCGTGGTCATCAGAATGGGCCGGAAGCGCAGCAGCGCTGCCTGATAGATCGCCTGTTCCGGCGCCATACCTTGGGTGCGCTCAGCGTCGAGGGCGAAGTCGATCATCATGATCGCGTTCTTCTTGACGATGCCGATCAACAGAATGATGCCGATGATCGCGATCATGCCCAGGTCATTACCGCTGAGCAGCAACGCCAGCAACGCGCCGACCGCTGCCGACGGCAAGGTCGAGAGAATGGTGATCGGGTGAATGTAGCTCTCGTAAAGCACGCCCAGCACGATGTACATGGTCACCACCGCCGCCAGAATCAGCAGCAAGGTGCTCGACAGCGACGCCTGGAAGGCTTCGGCCGCGCCCTGGAACTGGGTCTGCACGCCGACCGGCATGCCGATGTCCTTCTGCACCTGTTCGATAATGTCGACCGCATGCCCCAGCGCCACCCCGGGCGCCAGGTTGAACGACATCATCACCGCCGGGAACTGGCCGATATGGGTGATCGCCAATTGCGCCTGCCGCTCTTCGACATGGGCCAGACTCGACAGGCGCACCTGCGCGCCGTCAGTGGTCTTCACATGAATCTGGTCCAGCGCCTGCGGGCCGATCTTCTCTCCGGCCTGGGCTTGCAGCACCACGCGGTACTGGCTGGCCTGGGTGTAAATGGTCGAGATCTGCCGCTGGCCGAAAGCGTCGTACAGTGCATCGGTGATATTCGCCACCGAGACACCAAGGCGTGACGCGGCATCGCGGTCGATCACCAGATAAACCTGCAAGCCCTTGTCCTGCAAATCACTGGCAACGTCGGTCAGTTCCGGCTGCCGGGCCAGCGCTTCGACCAGACGGCTGCTCCACTGGCTGAGCAGTTCGGAATCCGGCGAGGACATGCTGAACTGATATTGGGTACGGCTGACGCGGTCCTCGATGGTCAGGTCCTGCACCGGTTGCATGAACAGGCGGATGCCGACCAGTTTGTCCAGTTGCGGCTGAAGGCGCGCAATCACTTCAGTGGCGCTCAGATCGCGCTCGCCGTGGGGCTTGAGGTTGATCAGCAAGCGGCCGCTGTTGAGCGTGGCGTTATCGCCGTCGACACCGATGTAGGACGACAGGCTCTGCACCGCCGGATCTTCAAGAATGATTTTCGCCAGTTGCTGCTGACGCTCGCCCATCGCGGCAAAGGAAATCGACTGCGGCGCCTCGGAAATGCCCTGAATCACCCCGGTGTCCTGCACCGGGAAGAAGCCCTTCGGCACGACCATATAGAGGAACACGGTCAACCCCAGCGTAGCGATGGCCACCAGCAAGGTCAGTGGCTGGTGCTTGAGTACCCAGCGCAGCATCCGACCGTACTCGGCGATCATCCAGTCAATCACCGCACCACTGGCGCGGTAGAAACGGCCCTGCTCGTGTTCTTCCGGTTCACGCTTGAGCAGACGCGCGCACATCATCGGCGTCAGGGTCAGCGAGACCACCAGCGAAATCAGGATGGCCACGGCCAGAGTGATGGCAAATTCGCGGAACAACCGCCCGACCACGTCGGCCATGAACAACAGCGGAATGAGTACCGCGATCAGCGACAGCGTCAGGGAAATCAGGGTAAAGCCGATCTGCTTGGCGCCCTTGAGCGCAGCCTGCATCGGGCTGTCGCCCTCTTCGATGAAACGCGCGATGTTCTCAAGCATGACGATGGCATCGTCGACCACGAAACCGGTAGCAATGGTCAGCGCCATCAGGGTCAGGTTGTTGACCGAGAAGCCGGCCAGGTACATCACGCCGAAGGTGCCGATCAGCGACAGCGGCACGGCCACCGACGGAATGATCGTGGCACTGGCGCGGCGCAGGAACAGGAACGTCACCATCACCACCAGGGCGATGGCGATCAGCAATTCGTGCTGCACGTCGGTGACCGAGGCGCGAATGGTCTGCGTACGGTCGGTCAGCACGGTGACATCGAGGCCGGCCGGCAGGTTGTCGGTGATGCTCGGCAGCAGTGCCTTGATACGGTCGACCACCTCGATCACGTTGGCGCCCGGTTGACGCTGGATGTTCAGCAACACCGCCTGATTCTGGTTGGCCCACGCAGCAAGGCGCTCGTTCTCGGCGCCATCGACGATTTCCGCCACGTCCTTGAGCCGCAATGGCGCGCCGTTCTTGTAGGCGAGGATCAGGTTGGCGTAGTCCTCGGGCGAGGTCAGTTGGTCGTTGGCATCGAGCATCGACACCCGCGTCGGGCCATCGAAGTTACCCTTCGGCTGGTTGACGTTGGAGGCGCCGATCAAGGTACGCACGTCCGCCAGGTTCAGGCTGTTGGCAGCCAGCGCCTCCGGGTTGACCTTGATGCGCACGGCCTGCCGTTGACCGCCGGCAATGCTGACCATGCCGACCCCACTGATCTGGGCGATTTTCTGCGCCATGCGCGTATCGACCAGGTCGTTGAGCTTGGGCAGCAGCATGGTTTTCGAGGTGATGGCCAGGGTCAGTACCGGGGTGTCCGCCGGATTGACCTTGTTGTACACCGGCGGCGCCGGCAAATCGGTCGGCAGCAGATTGGTCGCGGCGTTGATCGCGGCTTGCACCTGCTGCTCGGCGACGTCCATGTTGATGTCGAGGCTGAAACGCAGGGTCAGCACCGACGCACCGCCGGAGCTGGTCGAGGCCATTTGCGTGAGGCCCGGCATCTGCCCGAACTGGCGCTCAAGCGGCGCGGTCACGGCGCTGGTCATCACGTCCGGGCTGGCGCCGGGATACAGGGTCATGACGCGGATGGTCGGGTAATCGACCTGTGGCAATGCCGACACCGGCAACAAGCGATAAGCGATCAGACCGGCCAGAACAATGGCCAGCATGCTCAGGGTGGTGGCTACCGGTCGGAGGATAAACAGCCGCGAAATGTTCATGCGCCCTTCTTGGCCTTGTCAGTGACCGCAGCGTCTGGCGTCTGAGCGGCGGACTTGCCTTGCAGGTGTTCGGTCGGGGTGGTCGGCACTTGATTGCTGTCGTTGACCACTTCCACTTCGCTACCTTCCTTCAAGCGGTCGGTGCCTTCCAGCACCACGCGGTCGCCGGCGGCCAGGCCTTCGGTGACCACGGTGTTTTCGCCATCACTGGCGCCGATCTTCAGTTGGCGAATGGTGACTTTCTTGTCGCCGTCCAGCGCATAGACGAAGGTGCCGTTGGTGCCGAACTGGATGGCTGCCGACGGCGCCAGCACCACGCCTTTCAGTGTGTCAGCCAGCAAGTGAACGTTGACGAACTGGTTGGGGAACAGCGCCTGATCACGGTTGTCGTAGCGCGCCTTGAACTTCAGGGTGCCGGTGGCAACGTCGATCTGGTTGTCGAGGCTTTGCAGTACGCCGGTGGCTTGCAGTTTGGTGTCGCCGCGATCCCAGGCTTCGGCCGGCAGCTTGGCGCCGCTGCGATAGCGGGCGAGCACGGTGTCGAGGCTGTTTTCCGGCAAGGTGAAAGCGACGCTGATCGGTTGGGTCTGGGTGATCACCGCAAGGGCGGTGGTGTCGTTGGCGGTGACGAGGTTGCCGACGTCCACCTGGCGCAGACCGACACGGCCGGCAATCGGCGCGCGGATCTTGGTGAATTCGAGATTGAGTTTGGCGTCGTTGACTGCGGCCTGATTGGTCTTGACCGTGCCCAGATACTGACCGACCAGCGCTTCGGCGGTGTCCAGCGTCTGTTTGGCGATGCTGTCCTCTTTGTACAAACCGCGATAACGCTCGACGTCAACCTGAGCGTTTTTCAGTTGCGCCTGATTCTGCAGCAACGTGCCTTCGGCCTGCAGCAAGGCGTTCTGGTACGGGCGTGGGTCGATCTCGGCCAGCAGGTCACCGGCCTTGACCATCTGCCCTTCTTCGAAATTGATCTTGACCAGCTCGCCGCCCACCCGGCTGCGCACATTGATGGTGTTGAGAGCGGTCACTGTACCCAGCGCCTTGTAATACAGCGGGAAGTCGCCGGTGACTGCTGGCGCCACGCGTACCGGGATTGGCCCGCTACCACCACCGAAGCCCGGCCGCATCATCCCCGAACGCCCGGTGTGCCCGGCCGCCGCCTTGTCAGCGCCCTCCTTGTGGGCTGAACCGGCGGGCCAGAATTTCCAGCACAGAACGGCGATCACCAACAAGACCAGCAGGCTGATCAGCCAGCGACGGGAGTTACGGGGGGACGATTGCATGGAGTGATTAACCATTGGGCGCGTGGGCTTCTTCTACGGGAGGCTGAACGATAAGCACTGATGGGGAATTAGCAAAGCAGCTTTACCGGCAATTTACTTACACCTTACGTTTCAAGGTGTGAGGCAAAACACTGATACACAAATGAAAACGGCCTGGACAGGGCCAGGCCGTTAACAATTGTAAAAGCGCTTACTTGAGAACGGACAGGGCCGCTTCGTAGTTAGGCTCTTCAGCGATTTCCTTGACCAGTTCGCTGTGCAGAACGTTGTCGTTTTCGTCCAGTACCACAACGGCGCGAGCAGTCAGGCCTTTCAGCGGGCCGTCAGCGATGGCCACGCCGTAGTTCTCGATGAACTCGGCACCGCGCAGGGTCGACAGGTTCTGGACGTTTTCCAGGCCTTCGGCACCGCAGAAACGCGCTTGGGCGAACGGCAGGTCAGCAGAGATGCACAGCACCACGGTGTTGGCGATGTCGTTGGCTTGAGCGTTGAACTTGCGCACGGAGGTGGCGCAGGTCGGGGTGTCGACGCTTGGGAAAATGTTCAGCACTTTGCGCTTGCCGGCAAAGTCTTTCAGGGTGACGTCGGACAGATTGCCGGCAACCAGAGAAAAGGCTGGCGCCTTGGAACCGGCTTGTGGCAACTGGCCGTTGACTTGAACCGGATTGCCTTTAAGGGTGACTTGAGCCATGACTTGAGTCCTTCTGATGTTTTGATTGGAAAGCATGCAAGAGGCCGAAGTTAACCACGAAATGGTCCGACGACCTATGCCCTGCCTGGAAATTGTTGGGTGCCTGCGCGAACAACTGTATACAAAACCGGCGCTATTCCCATGTGGGAGCGAGCCTGCTCGCGAAAGCGTTGGACCAGTCAGCATAAATATTGAACGTGACGACGTCTTCGCGAGCAGGCTCGCTCCCACATTGGATTCTGCGGTGTTACTGGTCTTTTATTTAGAAACCCTGTCGATTCACCGTTGACCCGTTCGACTAAGCAGTGAATCCCCCAAACTCCAAGGAGTAACCGCCATGCGCTTCATGATCCTTGTAAAAGCCAGCGCCGACTCGGAAGCCGGCATCATGCCCAGCGAAGAGCTGATTACCGCGATGGGCAACTTCAACGAAGAACTGGTCAAGGCCGGCATTCTCATCGATGCCGACGGTTTACACCCCAGCAGCAAAGGCGCTCGCGTGCACTTCTCCGGTGATAAACGCACGGTCATCGACGGGCCGTTCATCGAGACCAAAGAACTGGTAGCCGGTTACTGGATCTGGGAAGTGAAATCGAAAGAAGAAGCCATCGAATGGGTCAAGCGCTGCCCCAATCCAATGCCCGGCGAGTCTGAAATCGAAATCCGCCAGATATTTTCTGCCGAAGACTTCGGCGCCGAGTTCACCCCTGAAGCGCGGGAACAGGAAGAACGTGTCCGCGAACAAGCCAAGAAAAACAGCTAACCGGGTATCCCGTGTAGGAGCTGCCGAAGGCTGCGATCTTTTGAAGTCACTTTCTAGACACCAAACGAACGCGGCCTTCGACAACTCCTTCAATCACTGTATGACCTTACATCCTTGGCGAACAACTGTCCTTCCGAGGTTATTCCAACCCCGCACCAAACCCTCTGACCTTTTTCAAACTTTTCCCCTTTTTTGAAGAAACTCATTCGTCCGCCGCACAAATGGAACTTGGGATCTAAATCGGGATGCAGATCGACGATTAGCTGTCCGCTTTGTTCTTCAGCGCTATAAAACACAATTGTTCCTGCAAGTGCCATCTTCGCCATCCTCCACCGAATCATATTTGCGCCACCCTTAACGAAGCGCACCACTCAATCAGACTCCCATCACCTTGCACCCACAACTGTCATACCTGACAGGGTGTATATATCTCCAGCGCCCTTGTTGGAGCAGCCTCTTTCACTCGACAACTCCTACACCATCAGAAACGGAATATTGATCGTTACCACGCTCTGCGTGGGAATGCCTCTCGGGACGCTCCGCGTTCCAAATTGCGAATTTGACGCAGAGAGTCAGGGGCTGCATTCCCACGCAGAGCGTGGCAACGATCAATTCAAGAGCGATCAGTTTTTGAGTTCGACGTGATCGAGGGCCTGGTTGACGGCCAGTTCGCCCAGCATTACGACTTGTGCGATGCCCAATGCGGTCTTGCGCTGGGAAGTTTCCAGCGAGGCGGCGAAGTTGATCAGCATTTCGCTGGCCGAGCCTAGGGTTTCGCTGGCGTTGGCGAGCAGGGATTCGGTGTTGTACCTGGGATTGGCGAGGTACATGGGTTCGGGCTCGTTGGCGCTGGACATGATGCCGGCGGCGGGATTGAGGTAGTAGTCGAGGGCGTGGTCGGCGGCTTCGTGGAGTTTTTTACTGTCGACTGAGGCGTAGGGGGATGTGGTGTCGGCGTCTGATTCTGGGGGATTGGGTGTTGGTTTTTTCATGGTGTAACTCCACTGGAAAGTTGGAGCTGCCCCATTCGGTTTCCGGTCGAAGAGGTGGCAGCTGTACGCAGGTTGGAAACCCGGGCAGCGGCGACCCGGACGACCCGAAGGTCCCCCGCGCACAGCCGCCATAACGGAGTGCACACATTCGAAGTGCGCAAGGATACGTTATGAAAGGCGTGTACGCGCCACTAATACCCGTCGGGGTTTCCAGTCCCGGTCGCTGATTTGGCAGCGACGAGCACAGGCTAGAGACCCGACGTCCGACGTACAACCTGAAAACCTTGTGGGAACGTTCCGCAAAATCGAAACAACCTTTAAACATCCCGAATTGAAATACGCACATGTAGCTGCCAAATGCTCGGGCCGCGATCGGACGAACTTTTGATTTTGCATTTAAAAAATACGATCAAAAGATCACAGCCTCGTGTCACTCGACAGCTCCTGTCGCCACTGCGCCGTCCGCTTGCAGGGTCAGTTGGCGGGTGATGCCCGGCAACGCCGGCACCCTGTACTGCCGCTGGTTTGTCGGCCACTAAGCAACAGCTGAGGACTTTTCGACGCGAAACAGGTAGGGTGCGCAAAATCAAAGTGCCATCACCGGGCCGCGTCGCAGGTTTTCATGGAGTTGTACACGCAATGAGTTGCTGGACCGTCCTTGGCCTTACGGCCGACGCCGATACGCGCAGTATCAAACGCCAATACGCTGCCCTGCTCAAACAGACCCGCCCGGACGAAGACGCCGAAGGCTTCCAGCGCCTGCGTGACGCCTATGAGCAAGCCCTGCATTACAAGGAATGGGCGCAGGTCAGCGAGGACCACGAGGCTGATGAACCGGCCTGGGACTTGACCGGCCTGACCGTGGTCGAAGTCGATGCCTTGCAACAGGCGACCCGCTCGCTGGCCGACACCAGCCTTGCGCAATTGCAACAGCGCCATGCCCTCGCCGTTGAGCAGGGTTGCGCGCATATCCTCGAAGAGACCCTGCTGCAGCATTGCATCGAGCACCCGCAAACATCGGCGCCGATGGTCGATTGGGCGGTGCAGACGTATCACTGGTTCAGTGCCTGGCAGCGCCTGGAACTGGACGAGGAATCGATCGAGCATTTGCTGACGCAACAACGCCAGCGCATCACTCGACCGCTGGCTGACGCTCTCGAATGCGAAGACAGCGAAGCCTTTTTCCAAGCCTACGCCCAGTGCAGCCAATGCCTATGGCTTGACGCTGAAGTACACCGGCAGTGGTTCAACCTGTTCCTGAGCCGCTTGCTGCTGGACAGCGAATACTGGTCCGCCGATATCTTCGAACGGGTGTGTGCCGGCCAGGGCTGGCAATCCGGCCCGGCCAACCGCTGCCCTGCCGATGAATGGAAGCGTCTGACCGCTCGCTACGAAGCACCGCTTTTTCTCGCGCAGCAGCGCCAACTCGCCGAAGAGCCGCCCGCCACCGCCGAACACCGCGCCGCCCGCCTGTTGCTCGGCAGCGGCCCGTTCAGCCAGCGCCGTGCAATGGCCCGGCGCCTGCGCGAGAACGATTGGGCGCAATGCCGGCAGTTGAGTTCGGCGCTGTATGCCAATCATCCAAAGGTCTGCGCGGAGTTGCCCGGTGGCACCGCGTTCTTCTGGCGCGACTGGGAGCTGAGCCGTGGCGAATGGCCGACGTACCTTGGCGTGGTGCTGGCTTGCCTGATCGGGGCCTTTGCTCACTTCATCCCGCTGGGGCTGCGCGTCACCGGCCTGTTCAATATTTTCATGGTGTCGATCGTGGTGTTTGGCGTAATTGCCGCCGGCCTCAATTGGCTGGCCCACGATCTGGCGCACCGTTATTGGCTGCTGGATGACTGGCTCAGTGCGCGGCTGTGTCCGGGGATCGTGGCGCCATTTGGTGTACTTCGTGACCTGATTCCCTGTGCGCTGATGGTGACCGGCCTCAGTTGGCTTTTCGGCCCTGTCGGCGGCGCGGTCTATGCGACTACGTTAGCGGTCGTCGGTCTGGTTCGGCGGCGCCAGATCGAACCACACGTATCCTGGGAGCAACGCCATCCCCTGCTGAAAATTTGTCTGGCGGTACTCGGCGTTGTCGCCCTGGTGATCTTGCTCGGCGTGCTCAATGTGATCGCCAGTCAAGACACGGTGACTCGCAATCAGGGACTGCAACCCTGGGCTGAGCGTTTGTGCAGTCGCCTGCCCGCCAGCGCGGCCGACTGCGGTGCGCCAGCCACCCGTGAGCAGTGGTATGGCGCGGAGGCAAAACCATGAGTTCGAGAACGATGTTTGTCAGTGGTCTGCTGATCGCGCTGCTGGTGATGGGATTGTCAGGGGCAACCACGCCCTTCCTGCAACTCGATCTGTGGCTGGACAATCGCGATGCGCCCGTCACGGCTCAGGCCAACGCGCTTAGTCCGATCATCACCTGCGTCAACCGTGTCGACGTGCATTGGCAGGTGGCCTATGAGCAATACAAAAACCCGAAACCGCCCAAGGATTATTCCGCCGCTAATTGGGTCCCCGAGCCACGGGACTTCGAAGACAGCGATGCGCGCATCGTGCAGGACATCCAAAAGGATGTCTGTCTTTCCAACATGAACCTGAAGCTCGATCTGCTGGGCTATCAACCGGAACTCTCACAACGCTCCCGTGACTATGCGAAAGCGCTGCAAGGCGTGGCAACGGTGTCGATGCCCTCACGATTCGATAGAAGTGCAAGCTTCGTTTCCGTGTTCCCGAACCCGTCGGGGGCCTACCGGGAGCGCTACCAGAGCGCCATCGCTGACTATCTCCGGACGTCGACTGCACTGAGGCACGACCTGGTGGCGCTCGATGTGGCCCAGCGCAGCGAACAACTGAAACGACTGGATGCGCGCATGGGCAAGGAGATCCACTGGTCGCTGCTGGCCTACATGATTCAAGCCCGAGAGACACTGGAATTGCTGGAAGACCGGATGAAACATCGGACCCTGACCCCACAAGCCGTGGCCGACACCACCGCCGATCTGCAACTGGCGTGGAATCGCCGTGGGCCCTTCATCGGCCCGCGTGAGCCGGGTTTCCGAAACAAGGACGATGACGCGCGCGAGCTTTGGCGACACATCAATGAGCCAGCGCAGCACTATCTCGACGCCCTCAACACCCTGCACAAAGACTGGCAGGACCACGCCGAACCGCAACGTTTGAGCGACGACTACTACGCCGTCACCCGTGGTTACGACGCCCTGCTCAGCCACTACAACCGTCAGGCACGCGCCAATTTCTGAAGAGCTGCACCGGCCGGACAGTCCTCGCGGACAATCCGGCCGGGGCCACTTATTTGGCAGCCTTGAGCTTCAGATACGACTGACGCAGGTCCGAGGCCCAGCCATCGATCACCGGTTTGACGTCATTCGCGGTCATTGCCTGCGAATCATTTTCCAGCGGCTTGCCGGTGCCTTTGCGCACCACTTGCGCGACGACCTTGTTATTCGCGCCATCGAGAAACACCGCTTCGGTGGCCAGGGTGGTTTCCTGATCGCGGATACCGCTGGCGGTACTGACCGCTGCGGCGACCAGGGCGATCGGAATCACCTCATAAGCGTGCAGGCCTTCGGTCGAGCTGCTCACGGCAGTGATCGCCGCACGCACCACAATCACACCCGGGCCGGGGCCGGTGGCCAACGGCAAGTCCTTGCCGATCTCACGCTTGAGCGCCTGATCGTAGTAGGAGGTGATGCCATTGAGGGTCTGCTGGGAGATTTTCGCGGTCGGTTGCGGTTTCGGATAGAGCTGGGTCGGCTCGATGTACACACTGGTGAATTTCTTGACGTCGACCTTCGGATCGATCCAGCGCATCACCTCGGCACCAGACGGGGATTTGGCCTCCTTGAGCTGGCTGTAGTCTTTGAGGAAGCCTGAGTACTCTTTCGGGTCGACGGTTTTGCTGGAACAACCCACCATTGCGACGGTGGCAATGCACAGAGTGCCCATCATCACTGCTAGCTTCATGCTGTAACTCCTGTCAGAAGGCCAAAAACTTTGCCCGGGGGAGATACAGGTATAGCTAATACCCCAGCAATTGCGATGGCAAAGCACAATATTCACGCAAGGCTGCGCGGCGGATTACCAGCGTGATTTGGCAGCTGTCGAGCATTCGGCACCGCAGCATCGAGCGCCCGGCCATTGCGTGAGCTTCAAGAATCCGCTGCACTGGAGCAAGCCGAGCGAGAACGCCCGCAGGTGCTGTTGCGGGGTGGAAGAAGATGAATATGGGGGGGCCGGCGCTTAAGTGATTGGTGGAGATTGTCTTCCCTCACCCTAGCCCTCTCCCAGAGGTAGAGGGGACCGACCGAGTTGTCTGGCGAGGTACATCGACCTGAAAAATAGAGTCGACTATGGATTCAAAGCCAATCGTTCAGGTCGGTCAATCTCTCCAATATCCCACGGTCAGTCCCCTCTCCATCCGGGAGAGGGTTAGGGTGAGGGGCTTTTCAGGGTTCACCCCATTACCAGGAAGAAGTCTCACCGCTTCGCAACGCCATCTCCCGCCGACTGTTGATGTGCATCGCCTTGATCAGCGACACCGTGCCCACCAGCAAAATCGCCGCGCCCAACAGAAAATCGATGTTGTACAGCTGGAAGTCCTGCACCGGCCCGATCAGCAACACCCGTACAATCGCAGCGCCCAACAACGTGGCAAGGAAGTCGATCCCCGGCTCATTACGGTAAAACACCAGCAGCAATGGCAGGCACAGCACCAGCAGCAGCAATAACACGACAACCTTGAACGAACCCTTGCGCTCGACGCTGAAGGCACACTCGTGCGGCCCGTAAGCCTTGTAATCCTCGTCGCGGATCATCGAGTTTTTCTCGTTGATGTAGTCGACGCGGTTGTACTTCTGGATCGGCGTGAAGGTGTTGGACATCTCCATCAGCGTAGTGATGTTCTTGAAGCGCAGGTCGACGCGTTCGCTGCCCTTGAGGTAATAGAGCACCGGTTTATAGCCGTAGCGATAGGTGTCGAAAGGGAATTCGGTGACTTGACCCTGCACACCGATCGGGCGCGGTTCAAGTTCGGCGTAGGCGCTTTTGTTGGTGGCCGACAGGTTGCGGCTCAGCGGCTGCACCTTGACCTGCTCAAGGAAGATCGGCGTGACGCCGTAGGACCACTGCAACGGCTCCAGACGCAGGCGCAGTTCGTTGCGGCTCAGGTCGTAACGGTTGAAGGTGCGTTCCGAAACCACCAGGGAACCGCTGAGCATGAACTCGCCGCGCAGGTTGTTGGTGACGCGCAAGGTCAGTTGATCCTTGCCCAGCAACGCCGCTTCCGTGGACGGTGGCGTGCCACACCACGCGGTGCTTTCGCCGACACCGCCGAGCTGGCCGTCGCGGTTTTCCTTGAATACGTAAAAGTAACTGGCCCACAGCGTCAGCATCAAAAGCACCGCTGTGAGGCCGAGGATATTTTTGCCCGGACTCACTGATCAGACTCCCTTCTTCGGTTCCATCGTCCAGCCGAAAACCCGCTGGCGACGGCGACTCTACCAAAAGGCCACCATCGACCCAAGGGAAAATGCCCGATTCATCAGGTTTCTAGGGGTTTCCCCGGTGTACATCGAAGATCAAAAGATCGCAGCCTGCGGCAGCTCCTACCGTGGAATCCGTGTAGGAGCTGCCGCAGGCTGCGATCTTTTTAACCGTCAACGCCGACGGAAAAGCGGACGTGGTTCGATGACTGAGCGCCCATACAGCACGCTCATCCCGGCCAATCCTTTCAGTGCATCCTCAGCTGACTTGTCCTCACGCACGGCAAAACTGTCAAAACCGCACTGGCGCATATGGCTGAGCTGATCACGCAGCACATCGCCAATCGCGCGCAACTCCCCTGCCCAACCAAAACGACTGCGCAACAGATACGCCTGACTGTAAGCGCGGCCATCACGAAAACTCGGGAAGTCCAGCGCAATCAGCGGCAACGAGCCCAGCCACGGCACCAGGCTTTCCACCTCATCGTCCGGGCCGAGCCACACGGCGTGGGTCGACGGTGATTGCAGCCAATGCGCCAGCGGCAGCATCAGCAACCCGTCGGGCCTCGGCGTTGACGGGTCGCGCACCAGCGTCCACGGATCGTCCGTCACGATCCGCGCCACACCCTGCTCCAGTCGCAACAGGTTGTTCATGCCGACACCTCCAGCGTCTTCGGATAAACCCGCTCCTTGAACGGCTCCAGGCCAATCCGCGCGACGGTGTCGACAAACAGTTCCTCGTGCTCGCGATAGCGCACAAACGTGCCGATGATCCGCTCGATCACCTGCGGCACCTCGGCGGCGCTGAACGAAGGGCCGATGACTTTACCCAATGCGCTGTTTTTGCCCTGGGCGCCGCCGAGGGTGATCTGATACCACTCGCTGCCGTTCTTATCGACGCCAAGGATGCCGATATTGCCGATGTGGTGATGTCCGCAAGCGTTCATGCAGCCAGAGATATTCAGGCTGATATCGCCTAAATCGTGCAGGTAATCAAGGTTATCGAAACGCGCCTGAATCGCCTGCGCGACCGGAATCGATTTGGCGTTGGCCAACGCACAGAAATCGCCTCCGGGGCAGGCGATGATGTCGGTCAACAGGCCGACGTTGGCGCTGCCCAGATCGTGTTTGCACGCCAGTTGCCACAGCGCATAGAGGTCGGTTTTCGCCACGTCGGGCAGGACAATGTTCTGTTCATGGGCGATGCGAATCTCGCCAAAACCGAAACGCTGCGACCAGTCAGCGACTGCGAGCATCTGCACAGCGGTGACGTCCCCCGGCGGCGACGCCATGCCCGGTTTGGTCGACAGCACCACGCTGGTGTAGCCCGGCACTTTGTGCGGCTGCACATTGCGCGCGACCCAACGGGCGAACGCCGGGCTTTCGGCCAGGCGCGTGCCGAAGTCCAGATCGGTGTCGGCCAGGGTGTGATAAACCGGGGGCAAGAAGGCGCTGGCGACCCGTTGGTATTCGGCCTCGGTCAACTGCGCCGGGCCGTCCTTGAGGTGTTGCCATTCCTCTTCGACTTCCTTGGCAAACGCCTCAATGCCCAGCGCCTTGACCAGAATCTTGATCCGCGCCTTGTACTTGTTGTCGCGCCGGCCGTGGCGGTTGTACACGCGCAACACGGCTTCGACGTATGACAGCAAATGCTGCCACGGCAAGCCCTCGCGGATCTGCAAACCGAGGATCGGCGTGCGCCCCAAACCACCACCGACGATCACTCGCAGGAGCATCTGCCCGTCGCGGCCGGGGTAAAGGTACAGACCGATGTCGTGCATCATGATTGCCGCGCGATCCTGTTTCGCCGAGCAGATGGCGATCTTGAATTTGCGCGGCAGAAAGAGGAATTCCGGGTTGATCGTCGACCACTGCCGGAGGATTTCGGCCAACGGGCGCGGGTCGATCAACTCGTCCGCCGCGACCCCGGCGAATGCCTCGGTGGTGATGTTGCGCACGCAGTTGCCGGAGGTCTGGATTGCATGCATGTTGACCTGCGCCAAGCGTTCGAGGATGTCCGGCACCTCGGCGAGTTCGATCCAGTTGAACTGCAGGTTCTGCCGTGTGGTGAAGTGGCCGTAACCGCGATCGTAATCGCTGGCGATGCTCGCCAAGGTGCGCATCTGCTCGGCGCTCAACGTGCCGTAGGGAATCGCCACGCGCAGCATGTAGGCGTGCTTTTGCAGGTACAGGCCGTTTTGCAGGCGCAGCGGCAGGAACTCCTCTTCGCTCAATTCCCCAGCCATGAAGCGCGCGACCTGATCGCGAAACTGCGCAACACGCTCGAACACCAGCGCCCGGTCGTAATCATCGTATTGATACATGCCTGCCACCTCATCAGTTATTCCTGTGGGAGCGAGCCTGCTCGCTCCCACAGTTTTCTTCAGAGCACTATGACGAAGCAGCGCAGCACGTTACAGATTCACCTGAACGCATAAAAACCATATCAGGGCGCGGCAGAACGCCGCAGCCAGCCATTCAATCTGATCCGCACAAATGAAAGATTCCTGAGCCTGTTTTGTTTCTGACGGGGTTTCTACAGTGCAGCTCATGCCAGACCGGGTGGCCTGGCAAGACTTTGCAACCGTGGATGAACTGACCATGAGCACAGCAACAATCGGACAGGCTTACAACTACAAGGTCGTCCGCCAATTCGTCATTGCGACGATTTTCTGGGGTGTGGTGGGCATGGCGATGGGCGTATTGATCGCCTCGCAACTGGTATGGCCGGAAATGAATCTGGACCTGCCGTGGACCACCTTCGGCCGCTTGCGCCCGCTGCACACCAGCCTGGTGATTTTCGGTTTCGCCGGCAGTGCGCAATTCGCCGCCAGTTACTACGCGGTACAGCGTACCTGCCAAGTGCGGCTGTACTCGGACAAGCTCGCCGCCTTCACTTTTTGGGGTTGGCAATCGGTGATCGTGATCATGCTGGTGACCCTGCCGCTGGGCTACACCACCACCAAGGAATACGCCGAGATCGAATTCTCCGGCGCGGTGTGGATGGCCGTGGTCTGGGTCGCTTACGCGATCGTGTTTTTCACCACCGTGGTGCAGCGCAAGACCAAGCACATCTACGTTGGCAACTGGTTTTTCGGCGCGTTCATTCTGGTGATTGCCATGCTCCACGTGGTCAATCACCTGTCGATTCCGGTGGACTGGTTCAAGTCGTATCCGGTGTATTCCGGCGCCACCGATGCGATGGTGCAGTGGTGGTACGGGCACAACGCGGTGGGTTTCTTCCTGACCACCGGGTTCCTCGGGATGATGTATTACTTCGTGCCGAAACAGGTCAATCGGCCGGTGTATTCGTATCGCTTGTCGATCGTGCATTTCTGGGCGCTGATCACCCTGTACATCTGGGCCGGCCCGCACCATTTGCACTACACCGCGCTGCCGGACTGGGCGCAGTCGCTGGGCATGGCCATGTCGCTGATCCTGCTGGCGCCGAGCTGGGGCGGGATGATCAACGGCATGATGACCTTGTCCGGTGCCTGGCATAAGTTGCGCACCGACCCGATCCTGCGCTTCCTCGTGCTGTCGCTGGCGTTCTACGGCATGTCGACATTTGAAGGGCCGATGATGGCGATCAAAACCGTCAACGCCCTCTCCCACTACACCGACTGGACCATCGGCCACGTCCATGCCGGCGCGTTGGGCTGGGTGGCGATGATCACCTTCGGCGCGACCTATCACATGGTGCCGAAAGTCTTCGGCCGCGAGCAGATGTACAGCACACCGCTGATCAACCTGCACTTCTGGCTGGCGACCATCGGCACGGTGCTCTACATCGCTTCGATGTGGGTCAACGGCATCACCCAGGGCTTGATGTGGCGGGCGATCAACGAGGACGGCACGCTGACTTATTCCTTCGTCGAGGCGCTGCAGGCCAGTCACCCGGGGTTCATCGTGCGCTTTGCCGGCGGGGTGTTCTTCCTTACCGGGATGTTGCTGATGGCTTACAACGTCTGGCGCACGGTGCGGGTTGCCGACGTTGCACTGGCGCGCAGTGAAGCGCAGATCGCCTGAGGCAGGGAGCCGCTCGTGATGGAGATTTTCTTTGATGTGTTGGGGGTGGTGTTTCTGTGGCTGGCGGTGGAGTACTGCTTGCGACGGGAGACGGCGGACAGTCTGGAGGAAGCGAGCATGGTGCCGTTTGCCGATGATCCGGAGGTGGCGCGGCGGGTGGAGCTGGCTACTGGCAAGACTGTGAAAGCGGTGGCGCCCGAGGTGGCGAAGCCGGGGTGGGTGAATCTTGATATGTGAGGTGTGTCAGTCGGGCTGCCCTCACCCTAGCCCTCTCCCAGAGGGAGAGGGAACTGACCGAGTTGTTTATACGCGATGCGCCGACCTGAAATATCTCGGGTGAATGCAATCTCAAAAACAATGAAGATCGGCTCCCTTTCCCCCTCGCCCCCCTTGGGGGAGAGGGCTGGGGTGAGGGGGTGAGCCCTTGATCTTAACCGCGATCTCGAGGAATCAGGCTCTGCAACTGCTGGGCAAGAAAGTTGGCGTCAAAGGCAAACGTATCCGGATCCTTCAAACCATTGGTCTTGCGCCACTGCCACTCACCATTCGCCAATCCCACCAGCGAAATGCTGCCATAACGCGCCGCCGTCAGCCCCATCACCGCAAGCGAGATCTGTCCCGCGCTGCCCATCACATCCGGCACAAACTCCACCGGTTTGCCGGCAATCACAATGCTCAGCTTCTCGGTTTTGAAGGTCGAGGTTTCCACCGGTGCACTCGGCCCGAACGCGACATACGCCTCGCGACTCACCTCCAGCAGATTCGGCGCCTGCACCGGCTCCAGCCATTGCTGAATATCGCCGAACAGCGCAGTAATCCGCGTGGCCCAAGCGGCCGATTGCGTCTCGAACAGTTGCTTCTTGTGTGCTTCGCTCTCGGCGTAATGACGAAGCATCTCGCCCAGTTGTTGTACGTCGTCCATAGCGGTGTTCCTCGGAAAGGACCTGCAATACTCGATAGTGGCAGATACCAGCCGCTGCGTACGATTAAGCTGCAGCAAGCCCGATGAAGCACCATGACACTTGGGTGAAACTTCAGCAGTACAGTCACTTGTTTGCTGGCATCGGCGCCTGAACAACAGGAAACTCCGGGCAGACCTGAACGCTCGACACTGACATTTGCCTGAGGACATCCAATGCGCACCATCGGCCTGATCGGCGGCATGAGCTGGGAATCCAGCGCCGAATACTATCGACTCATCAATCAGCAAGTCCGTGACCGTCTCGGCCCGTTGCGCTCGGCGCAGTTGCTGATGCACAGCGTCGACTTCGGCCCTGTCGAACAGGCCCAGCACGCCGGGCGCTGGGACGATGCCGCCGCGATTCTGGTGGACGCTGCGCGCAGGCTAGAAGCCGGCGGCGCCGAATGTGTGGTTCTGTGTACCAACACCATGCACAAGGTTGCCGAACAGATTCAGGCGGCGATCAGCATTCCGTTTCTGCACATTGCCGAACCGGCCGCGCAGGCGGCCTTGGCCATTGATGCGCACACGGTTGGCCTGCTTGGCACAGCGTTCACCATGGAACAGGACTTTCTCAAGCAACGTTTGATTGCCCAGGGTTTGACGGTATTGGTGCCGGACGAAACCGAGCGCAAGGACGTGCACCGGATCATCTATGACGAACTCTGTGTCGGCGTGATCAGCGATCAGTCGCGGCAGATCTATCAGCGGGTGATCGAATCCCTCACCGCACGCGGCGCGCAGGCAATCATCCTCGGTTGCACGGAAATCGGCCTGTTGGTCAACCCCGAACACAGCTCCCTGCCCCTGCTCGACACCACCGAACTGCATGCACAGTCGGCGGTGGCGTTCGCTTTGGGCGACTGACTCAGGATTTTGCAAGACTGCGCAGACGGGCCATGCTCAAGGTGTCGACCCATTGCCCGTCGCGCACCGCGTAATCGCGAAACAGGCCTTCGGTCTCGAAACCGAACTTGCGGTAGAGGCCGATGGCCGCTTCGTTGTCGGCATACACCGTGAGTTCAACGCGATGCAGATTCATCCAGTTGTCGGCCACCTCCAGCGCCGCCGCCAACAATGTCGACCCCACGCCTTTGCCCTGCCACGCCACCGCAACGCCCATACCGAAACTGCCGGCGTGGCTGCGGCGGATCCGCGAATAATGTTCCAGGCCAAGATGACCGATCACCACGCCCTGATGCAGCGCCACCAGTTTCACCGCCCGCTCGTTATCCGCCAACACCCGCTGACGCCAGACCTCGACGGACTGAAACGGCATCTGCAATACCTGCCGAGCCACAGCTGGATCGTTGTACAGCGCGGTGACAGCCTCTACGTGTGATTCGTTGAAACGCTCGAGGTAGATGGCGGGGTTGTGGTCTGGCATGGCGGATCCTTCCTGGATCGATGTGTGGCTGATCACTCTAAACCGCACCTGACCCGTCTGGCGAGAGCGAAAACGGCAGGAGCGAGCCTGCTCACGAAAGCAATTGTTCGGTCGCCGGTTTCATTGATTGGAAGAAAACGGATGCCCTCCCTACTCCATACCGTATGTCGGATTTCAGCGCGCACCTGTCAGATCTGACAGGTGCGCATTCTGCCGTTTCGCCGTTCAATCACTCCGTCATCTTCCCGCCACGGAGTCAGCGCCATGTCCAACCCCATCGAACCTATGCTCCTCGAGGAACTCGACATCCCCGGTCGCAGCAAAGACCCGGTGTCGACGGATCCCGATGTCTGGGGCATCAACATCGCTGCGGCGCTGGGCAACTTTCCGCTTCATGGCCTGCGTTGCCAGGCGGGGCCGTGGGGCAACATGGCGGAAGGCGACAGGTTGACGATCTTTTGGGGCACCGGGCAGAACGCCTGGGTGGAAACCGTCAACAAGGACGAGGTCAACACGCAACTGCGCATGTTCGTGCCTCCCCGGCACATGGTCGATGGCGTGTTTGCGGTGTCCTATTCCGTCAAGCCGCTGGGCGCCAGCAAAGATGAACCGTCCGAAGTCATGCAGGTGCTGGTCAAGCTGACGCGCCCGGGCGGCCATGATGACAACGGTGACGGCGGGCATTCCAAGCTGATCATGATCATTCCCCAGGAGATTCTTGACGGCGGCATCGACAAGGACAACGTGGCCGATGGCGTGCCAATCAGCATTGGCAAGGCTGACGGCACACCGCCCTATCCCAACGCTGCAGACGGCGATATGTGTCGCGTGAGTTGGGGCGGGATCTTCGTGCCCAGTGATCCACTGACTCAGGAACAAGCCGAAGGCAAGGCGCCGATCGTCATCACCGTCAAGGAAGCGATCATAAAAGAGGCCGGTGATGCCGGTGATGCAAACTCTCCCGGTGTAGCCGTGGTGTTCGAGGTGTACGACAAGGTCTTCAACCGTTCCGAGGACTGGAGCCCCGAACAGCGTGTGGTGGTGGCTGTTGATGCGACTCGCCTGATCGCGCCGTTACTCAAGGAAACGGTAAACAATGTGCTGGACGTCGACAAACTGGGCGACGCCGATGGCACCGTGCAAATCATCGCCATAGACACGACCAACTTCAAAATCGGTGACATCCCGTTCATCAGGATCAAGGGCACGCCGGTCGAAGGCGCGCCGATTGATCTGGAAGTAGAAGGCACTGCTTTGACCAGCGTGCCGAGCGTTATTGAAATCAAGGTCCCCAACGCCGTGCTGCGCCAGTTGGCCAAGTCCCAGATCACCTTGTCTTACCGTCTGAAAAAAGCCGACGGCTCCGCCGAGCTGAAATCCAAAAGCCAATTCATCCGCGCCATCGGCGAAGTCCAGCGGCTGGCCGCGCCGGACGTGCTGGATGAGGATTCCGGTGCACTCGACCCCACACTGGCCCAGATACGCCTGAAAATTCCATTCGATAAATCCTTCGTT
>NZ_JAUJWZ010000027.1:0-74031 GCF_031931925.1 Pseudomonas sp. rhizo66 | reverse complement strand
TAAACAAGAGCCGTCATCACCGAACTCGGTCTTCTCCAGCAGATGGCCGTTGAGGTCATAGGCGTACGCGGTGCGCCGACCGTCAAAACCGACCTCCTGACGAATCAGCCCGGTCGGCGTGTAGTCCAGCCGATACTTTTCCCCGGACTCGTTTTCGATCTCGGTGAGCAGCAGTTGCGCATGGTCGTAGCGGTACTGCACCTGCGTGCCGTCGGGATTGATCCGCCGCGAGACCAGGTGCAGATCGTCGTCGTATTCGTAGCGGGTGATGCGCCCCAGTTCATCGCGCTCGGCGGTGACCTGACCGTAGGCGCCGTAGCTGTAGGCGCGAGTGCTGCCGGTAGGAAACGTCGTCTGAATCAGTCGGCCGACGGCATCCCAATGTTGCCGAGTGACGGCACCGTGTTCGTCTGCGGTCGTCGTCCGCCGCCCCAGTGCATCGTAGGAAAAACGCCGCACGCCGCCGTCGGGTAGCGTTTCTTCAATGAGTTGGCCGAGGGCATTCCAGACCAAGCGATGCCGGCTGCTGTCCGGATAGCGGATCGACAGCAACTGCCCGCGGGTGTCGTAGTAGTAATGGGTGACCTGACCGTCGGGATCGACCGCTTCGGTGACATCGCCTTCGGCATTGCGCCGGTAGATCCACACCGCGTCACCGCGAGAGCGTTTATGCAGGAAACCGTTGCGATACTCGTAGGACGTTGGCGCGTCAGCCGGCGGAATCAGCGCAATCAGCCGTCCGACCTCGTCGTAGCGGTATTCGGTGACCGCATCCAAAGCATCCTGTTCGGCGATCAACCGCCCCGATGAGTCATAAGCCTTGAGCTGTTCGCCACCGTCGGCCTCGACCTTGCGCACCAGCCGCGCACGCTCGTCGTGGACGTAGGTCTCTTCGGTGCCATCGACGTAATGCACCGCGACACTGCCGTCGTCATTCCAGACGTAACGCGTGTCCATCTGCGAGAACGACGCCCAGTGGCGCACGCAGCGCGCCGATTTCCCCGACCGCTCCCACTCCCAGAAGAAACTCGCCCCACCAGCCAGTTGCCGCTGCAGGATCACGTGAGCGTCGTCGTAGTCGTAACGCTCGCTGTCGCCGACGGCGTTACTGGCTTCGATCAGGTGCCGGTAGGCGTCGTAGCGGTAGCTGACCAGCGTCTGTTCGCTGTCCCAGGCACCGTCGCGAAACACCTGGTAATCAACACCAACCAACTGCGCGCGGTCATAACGCAACAGCAGCGAACGCCCGGCGCCGTTGTCCAGGCGCTGCACCCGGTCAGACCGATCATGCTGCACCGTCAGACGATTGCCATAGGCATCGCTGATCGCCGTCAGCCGTCCTGCGCGAAAGTGATAAAACCGCGCCGCGTCCCCGGCCAACGCGAGAATCAGCTCTTCCGGTTCATCACCGAGAAAGATCGCCGCTCGCGACAGGCTGTTGTGAATCGCCGGCCGCTCGCTACTCGGTAATGGAAAGCGGGTGCGGCGGTTTTCGTGATCGACCCAAACCACCTCATCAGCGAAAAACTCCAGCCGATGCGCCAGCGAATGGCTCCAGCCAAAGCCCAGCCCGACATCGATCTCGGCGGCGCTCGAGCGGTACAACCGGGTGAACTCAAACGGCAACACGCCATCGAGCAGCGCATCGCTCAGGGTCAGCAGTTCTTCGCCGGTGACCATCGACACCGGGCAGCCGTTGGTGCAGGTGCGCGGCACGCAATCGGCGCTGTCGCCGTTGGGGTTTTTCGCCTGATCCGGCGAGTCGTCGTGATGCTCGTCTTTCTTCAACAAAGTGTTGCGCCTGGCATCCCAGCGCAATTGCATGCGGCCCTTTTTCACCCCGGCGGCGATACCACGGGCGGCAACGGTTTTGTATTGATCGACGTATTTGATGAACCCTGCGACGATGCCGAACATCGCCTTCACCAAACGCTTCACCGCCGACAGCAATTGCACGGCGCGGTCCGCCAGACGCAGGGTCAGATAAGCGATCCCTGCGCCGCCACTGACAAACGTTAAAACCATGCTGATCAGCACATCGATGAGCAGTTGCACCATCATCATCGACGCCACTTCCGCGGTTTTGCCGGCGATTTCACTGGGCGGCAGCATCTCCAGCCAAAGGCTGGCAGTGCGCAGCAATAAGCACAGCGCCGCCTCGTCACTGACCAGCAGTTGCAGCTTCTCCATGACGTCGGGCGCAGTTTTCGCCAGCTCGATCAGATCCGCCGCGCCACTGCCCAAGCGCTCAGCAAACTGGCCGGGATCCTTGAGAATGTCCGAGAGCAAGCCAATGCTGTCCCATACCCCCTCGATAGCTGCCCAACTCCCGGCGAGCATGCCGTTGCCCGCCGCCGTCGCCACTGACTGCGACCACTGCGGTTTGAAACCCTGCCACTCACTGCGTAACCAACCATCCAGCTCAGCGGTCAGGCCGTCGTAGGCGTTGAAAAGATCCTCGACCTGATTCGCAGTGACCTCGCTGTGCACCTGCACCCGATAAAACTTGCCAGGTGTTCCTTTGAATGAGCCCTTGCCTTGCGCGTCAAGGGTGATGGGGGTGGTTTCGCCATCGTCCATGGCGATCACATCGACCACGATGTTGCCCAGCGGAATGTCGTAGACCGACTCGAACTTGCTCTCGATCTGCATCAACCCGCCCTTCGGGCACTGGACGACACCTGAGAAAAATTCGTTGTCAGTGCTGCTGACGGCCGTGCTATCGGAGCCGAAGCGAATGACCCGCTCCATGCCCATCAGCGACGGCAGATCTGCGGCGTGGCTGATCTCGTCCGCCGCTCGACTGGCCCAATGCTTGAGCTGTTCGCGGTAAAGGCTGAGGGATCCGGGAAAGCTGTCGAGTGCTTGCTCGATGCGGGTGACGGCTTCCATCAACGCACACGGGTGGGCGAAGTGGACTGAATAAGCGGATCAAACATGAGCGTTCCCTCGCGCAAAAAAATTAGGCGCGGGAACTGTGCGGGGGATCAATCAGGAAAGAAGTCAGGCGAGTAGGTAATGGTTGTAGGACTTATCTGTAATAAATCGCTCACAGATAAACAGACGCGCAAATGCAAACGCGGCGTGAGGAAAACCTCACGCCGCGTTTATTCGGGTAGACACAAATGGATTTACTGCGTTGAATCCCGACTGCTCAGCTCTTTCAATTTGAGTTCAGCCAACGGGTGTCCGGCTTTGGCCGCCATGCTCCACCAGCGGGCGGCTTCGACAGAATCCGGCGATGTGCTCGGCGTTCCGGCCAGGCTGATCACGCCGACCTGATAAGCCGCTTTGCCATCACCTGCGAGCGCCGCCAGCCGCAACAGGCGCACACCTTCTTCACGTGCACCCAGGCCGACACCGCGAAACGTCAGGATATGCCCGTAGAAGCTTTGCGCACCGACGTCGCCAAGGTTGGCCATGCGCGCAAACTGACCTTCGAGCCAGCGCCAGCCACGCGGTTGGCGAACGAACCAGGACCAATGAAACAGCCTACGGGCCAGCCAGTAACTGGCCCGCGCCTTGAGTCGTAAAATCACTCAGGCCTCTGCCGATTCGGGGTACTCGTATTCGAACACCCTGACCACCTCCGAGGCATGCCAGGAGGCGGCGGCAACGCCATCGGACGGCCCGGAAAAACGCCCCAGACGTTCAACACACTCAAAGAAACCTGTGCGTGGCAGGCGACTGGCGCCCTGGCTGATCACCAGCGAACTGCGCAACGGTTGTTCGGCCTTGGCATCCAGCGCAGCCAGATGCTCAAGCGCGGCCGTCAGGGTTTGCATGGCCGGTGTCGGCAATTGCAACCGTTCCAGCAAGGCCCGATAAGTCAGCAGATGGCGCTGGCGACGCGCCTGATCAAGTTCTCCGAGCAATCCGTCCCAATGTTGACGACTGATGCGTACGCTCACGATTCATCCCTCCACCCTGGCACCGTCAATTCCCAGGCCAGGCTGCGGCGAATCGCGGCGTCGGGCTGACGCTCGCCACTTTCGATCATGGCCAGATAAGACGGGCTGATGCCTACCGTGCGGGCCAGCGCCTCAATGGCGATGCCCTTCCCTTCGCGCAAACTGCGTAGTTGATCCAGACCTGGAAGAATCGGGTCTGCTGTGGCCGCGAGCGGCGTAGCTGCCGGACGCGACGGTGTTTCGTTGATGCCTGCTGCTTTTAGTAGAGCCTGATACTGAGCCCACGGCAGAACCGCGTATTCGGGTTCGCCATTGCGTGCAATTATCTGAATATCCATGACTACCCCGTAGGACAACAACACTTAGCGAGTCGGCACTTTTCCCTAGAAGTGTAATCCTAACAGCGGCCAAGGTCGCGGGGGGTATCTATCTGTAGGAGGAGATCGAGAATCAGTTTTTTTTCGGTCCCTGAAGTTGCAGTTGTTCAGGGGTGTCGGGCAGCCGTTCGACCACGGCGAGTTTTCCCGGTTGCTGGCGGTTGCGCCACAGGCGAAAAGCATTGAGTTCATCGTCGAGGGTTTTCATCAGCCAGGCGAGAACGGCAATGTCGTCAAGCATGCCAAACACGGGAATGAAATCCGGAATTGCATCCACCGGGCTGAGGAAGTACATCAAACCCGCCACCACCGAAACCAATGCCTTGCCACTGATAGCGCGGTACTCGCCGCGCCAGTAGGCCAGACACAATGCCTGGAGCAAGCGTAAATCGTCCTTGAGCCTACCCAGGCGATTACCTTGCGCGGCGCCTTTGCTGGCGACCGCAAACAGCAAGGTCGGCAAACGACCACGCGCCAGCAGGCGGCCGGCCAAGGGCAGGAATCGAGCGAAATTCCACGGAGCTTTCATCTATTCCTCCCGTTGAAATGTTATCCACACAAATTGTGGATAACCTTGTGAACAGAGCTGCATTTCAGCGCTGAAAGCCCCGTTTCATAAGGGCTGCGCTCAGATCGGGCGTTTTTTACTCACATAAAAAACCCCAATATTTCATTGACTTGGCTGCTCAGGGCGGCTAGCGATGGCAGTCTCATTGGCTATGACTCTTCCGACCGCCATCGGTTCGCTCTGTTTACCCTTGCCAGACTCCAGATGCAACAACGCCCCGCATAAGCGAGGCGTTGTTGTTGAAGCCTTTGCCAATTACTTGGCAGCAGCAGCTTCTTTGGCTGGATCCTTGATGGCCAGCAGTTCCAGGTCGAAGACCAGAACCGAGTTGGCCGGGATTGCCGGGCTTGGCGACTGAGCGCCGTAAGCCAGATCGCTAGGGATGTACAGTTTGTACTTCTCGCCAACGTGCATCAGTTGCAGACCTTCAACCCAACCCGGGATCACGCCGCTAACCGGCAGATCGATCGGGCTACCGCGCTCGACGGAGCTGTCGAAGACGGTGCCGTTGGTCAGCTTGCCGGTGTAGTGAACGGTCACTACGTCAGTTGGCTTAGGCTGTGGGCCATCGGCTTTCTTGACCACTTCGTACTGCAGGCCGGAAGCGGTGGTCGTCACACCTGCTTTCTTGCCGTTTTCTTCGAGGAATTTCTTGCCGGCGGCTGCCGACTCTTCGCTCATCTTGGCCATACGTTCTTCAGCACGCTTTTGCAGCGCGGCGAAGGCTTCGACCAGTTCTTCATCTTTCAGCTTCTGTTCTTTCTTGCCGACGGCATCTTCGATGCCCTGGGCTACCGCTTTGGAGTCCAGATCATCCATGCCTTCCTGAGCCAGGCTCTTGCCCATGTTCAGGCCGATACCGTAGGAAGCTTTTTGCGCCGGGGTTTTCAGCTCTACGCTGGTCTGCGAATCACAACCCGCGAGGACCAGGCTAACCAGGGCAACCGCCGCCGCCAACCGATGCTGTTTCATGCTATTTCCTTGTTCATGCGCCGAAAGGGCAATCGAGTAAAGCCGCGAGCTTATCAGGCCGCCACGACCAATGGCTACCGGCATGAGAGCAGGAATCTTCCGATAAGTTCAGGGATTAAAACGCATTGGGGCGAAGCGACGGTGAAGCTTCTGTCATCTTGTCCCGACAATGACTGGCGTCTCTGCTTGCATCATCTGGCGTAATGGCCACTTGCCGCACAGGGCCAGGGTCAGGCATAACTGCGGAACAATTTGACAAGGATGTTTATCTTGCGCCTTTTATTCCGTGTGCTGACCCTGATCGTCGTGCTGCTGGGACTGGTTCTCGCCGTGGTCCTATATTACGTCGCCAACCCGAAATTGCCCTTCTACACCCCCGCTGAGCAGGTGCATTACCTCAATCAGTGGAGTGACGAAGACCGGCAAACCTACTATTTCACGCCTCAGGGTACGCAGGTCAAAGGCCTGCGATATGAGTGGTTCCAGGCGCTGGAACTGCCCTTCTCGGCGCAACGTTTCGCCTCGCCTGATTACCTGGCGCGTTTCGGTTTTCTGATCGACCCGCAGCAGAAAGCCACGGTGAACAACCCCGGCAATCTCCCCGTCGGTTTTGCCCGACACCAGAATCCCGGCAGCACCGAGCAATATCTGGACATCACTTGCGCCGCTTGCCACACCGGCGAATTGCGCTTCAAAGGTCAGGCCGTGCGAATTGACGGTGGTACTGCGCAACATTTGCTGCCTTCCAGTGTTCCTACTTTGCGCGGTGGCAGTTTCGGACAGGCATTGGTGGCAAGTCTGACCGCGACTTACTACAACCCATGGAAATTCGAACGTTTTGCCAGAACCGTGCTGGGCGACGAATACGACGCGCGCCACGAGCAATTGCGCAAAGACTTCAAAACCTCACTGAATACATTCCTCAAAGTTGCCTGGAACGATACCCATCGCGGCCTCTACCCGACCGAAGAAGGCCCCGGCCGCGCCGATGCCTTCGGACGCATTGCCAATGCGACGTTTGGCGATGCGATTTCCCCTGCCAACTACCGCGTGGCCAATGCCCCGGTGGATTATCCGCAGCTCTGGGATATGTGGACATTCGACTGGGTGCAGTGGAACGGCTCGGCGCAGCAGCCGATGGCGCGCAATATCGGTGAAGCGTTGGGGGTCGGCGCCACCCTGAATTTTTTCGATGACAACGGCCAGCCACTGCAAGGCGAAGCACGCTACGCCTCAAGTGTGCGCGTGCGTGATCTGCACAAAATCGAAGAAACCCTGCAAAAGCTCAAGCCGCCGGCCTGGCCAGAGGATCTGTTTGGCGCCATCGACAAACCCTTGGCAGCCAAGGGGCGCGCGCTGTTTGCCGAGAATTGCGCCGGTTGCCACGTACCACGCCAGACTCAGGAGGGTGAGCGCTGGGTGCAGCATTTGCACATGCTGCCGGTCGCTGTCATCGGCACCGACCCGACCGCTGCCAACAATATCGCCAATCACCGTTTCGACCTTACAGCCCTGCAGTGGGATCTGAAAGAACTGGAAAAAATGGACGTGAAACTGCATCCGACACCCAGGGCGCCACTGGACCTGAGCCAAATGTCGGTGGCCAAGGGCCTGGCTTACGTCACCGCCTTCGTCGAAGAGCGCGCCTATCGCGAAGCCAACGTCACCCCGCAGGAGAAACCACGACTGGACGGCTTTGGCCTGCCCATCGGCGTGCGCGAAAAAGTTGCCTACAAGGCGCGCCCGCTGGCAGGTGTATGGGCCACTGCGCCGTTCCTGCACAACGGTTCGGTGCCAAGCCTTTATCAATTGCTGTCGCCGCAGGACGAACGCGCCACGACCTTTTTCAAAGGCAGTTTCGAATACGACCCAAGGCATCTGGGTTATCGCACCGAAGCGTTTACCAATGGCTTCCTGTTCGACACGCGCATCACCGGCAACCACAACAGCGGCCATGAATTCCGCTCCGGCGAACGCGGCAACGGCGTGATTGGCCGGCTGCTGCAGCCCGAAGAACGCTGGGCGTTGCTCGAGTACCTGAAAGTCCTAGGCGGCCCACTGGAGGCGCAACTGCCATGATCATGCCGACCTTCAAAAAGGAACTGCCGCTGCTGGCCAGGGTGTGGTTGTGGCTGGGACGCTTGCTCGGCAAGACATTGTTGGTAGTGCTCGCCATTGCCTTGCTCGGCTGGGTCATTGCCACAGCCTGGTTTGCCTGGCATCACCGCGGCCCGGTGTCGGCGCAGGAGCAGGTTCCACCCGGCGAAGCGGCGATGACGCAGGACGTGATCCAGACCGCCGTGCGCATCGTCGATCAGCATCGCGAAGGCACCCGTTATCTGCGCGACGCCCATGCCAAGGCCCATGGCTGCGTGAAGGCGCAGGTGCAGGTGTTGCCGGACCTGGCACAGTCGCTGCGACAAGGCGTGTTCAGTGAGCCTGGTAAAACCTGGCAAGCGATGATTCGTCTGTCCAATGGCAATGCCTATCCACAGTTCGACAGCCTCCGCGACGCCCGGGGGATGGCGATCAAACTGCTGGATGTTTCGGGAAAACAGCTACTCGGCAACCGCCAGTCACAGCCTGAGCAGGATTTCGTCATGTTCAGTCACCCGAACTTCTTTGTCAGCGATGTCGCCGAGTACCGTCAGAATGTGGCGGCGCAGGCTGACGGCAAGAAGGTCATGGCGTTTTTCCCCGGATGGGATCCGCGCAGCTGGCAGATCCGCCATTTGTTTATTGCCATGGCTACGTTATCGCCGCCACCGGATAGCCCGACAGCGACCACATACTTTTCGGTTTCGCCCTACAAATTCGGTGAGGCCAATGCAAAGTTTCGCGTCGCACCCGATCCGGACAATTGTCCCGCCTATGCACTGCCCAAGCAGAACCATGACCTGCCGAATTTCCTGCGTAGCGCATTGAATCAGCAGTTGTCGACGGATAGGGTGCCAGCCTGTTTCGTGCTGCAGATCCAGCGCCAGGATGCCAACAAGTACATGCCGATCGAGGACACCAGCATAGAATGGCGCGAACAAGACTCACCCTTTGAAACCGTCGCACGGATCACCCTGCCGCCGCAGGATTTCGATACCCCGGCGCTGAATCTGGCGTGTGACAACCTTTCGTTTAATCCGTGGTTCGGGCTTGAGGCGCATCGGCCGATTGGCGGGATCAACCGCTTGCGCAAAGCGGTGTATGAGGCGGTGAGCGACTATCGACACAGCCAGAATGCTGCGCAGTAGTACGCTGTCATAACACCCGTGGAAACTTGAAATCATCAAATCCCAGACAGCAAAAAGCCCGCACTAGGCGGGCTTTCTGTGGAATCTGGCGTTCAGTGTTCCAGATTCCGAATATGGCGCAGCGGACGGGACTCGAACCCGCGACCCCCGGCGTGACAGGCCGGTATTCTAACCGACTGAACTACCGCTGCGCGAAACGCTTGAAACGAATGGTGGGTGATGACGGGATCGAACCGCCGACATTCTGCTTGTAAGGCAGACGCTCTCCCAGCTGAGCTAATCACCCTTCGCTTCGTTACGGGACGCATTATGCCACAAGTTTTCGTAAAGTGTTGATTTAATTGAATTTTTTTTCAAATAAATCCGAAAACCGGTAAAACGACACATCCCGCATGTACAACCTTGGAGCAGAAAAAAACCCGCCTTGGCGGGTTTTTCCGTGGTGACCTGGCGTTCAGTGGTCCAGGTTACCGAATATGGCGCAGCGGACGGGACTCGAACCCGCGACCCCCGGCGTGACAGGCCGGTATTCTAACCGACTGAACTACCGCTGCGCTAAACACTTGAAACGAATGGTGGGTGATGACGGGATCGAACCGCCGACATTCTGCTTGTAAGGCAGACGCTCTCCCAGCTGAGCTAATCACCCTTCGCTTCGGTGTGGCGCGCATTCTACGGAGCGACCCAACCTCTGGCAAGCACTTTTTTAAATAATTTTCTCAGGCCTTCCAAAGGCTTAGAGAAGGGTTGGCCTATGGGACGGCGAAGACAATAATGCCCCCCTTTGTATAAAGGAGAGACTCACCCCATGTGGTTCAAAAACCTGCTTATCTATCGCCTGACCCAAGACCTGCCTGTCGATGCCGAGGCGCTGGAAACTGCACTGGCCACCAAACTGGCGCGTCCATGTGCAAGCCAGGAGTTGACCACCTACGGTTTCGTCGCGCCGTTCGGCAAAGGCGAAGATGCTCCACTGGTGCACATCAGCGGTGATTTCCTGCTGATCGCTGCGCGTAAAGAAGAACGCATTCTGCCTGGCAGTGTCGTACGCGACGCGGTCAAGGAAAAGGTCGAAGAGATCGAAGCCGAACAGATGCGCAAGGTCTATAAGAAGGAACGCGATCAGATCAAGGATGAAATCATCCAGGCGTTCCTGCCGCGCGCCTTTATCCGTCGCTCGTCGACCTTCGCCGCCATCGCGCCGAAACAGGGCCTGATCCTGGTCAACTCGGCCAGTCCGAAACGTGCCGAAGACCTGCTATCGACCCTGCGTGAAGTGATCGGCACCCTGCCCGTCCGTCCGTTGACCGTGAAAATGGCACCGACTGCAGTGATGACTGATTGGGTCACCACCCAAAAAGCCGCTGATGACTTCTATGTACTGGACGAGTGCGAACTGCGCGACACCCACGAAGATGGTGGCATTGTCCGCTGCAAGCGTCAGGACCTGACCAGCGAAGAAATCCAGCTGCACCTGAGCACCGGCAAAGTCGTGACTCAACTGTCGTTGGCCTGGCAGGACAAACTGTCGTTCATGCTCGACGACAAGATGACCGTCAAACGTCTGAAGTTCGAAGATCTGTTGCAGGATCAGGCGGAGCAGGACGGTGGCGACGAAGCGCTGGGGCAGCTGGATGCCAGCTTCACGCTGATGATGCTGACCTTCGGCGATTTCCTGCCGGCGCTGGTTGAAGCGTTGGGTGGGGAAGAGACTCCGCAGGGGATCTGACCTGCCTTTTGTGTGAAAGCTTAAAAGATCGCAGCCTTCGGCAACTCCTACATCTGGAATGCATTTTTCCTGTAGGAGCTGCCGGAGGCTGCGATCTTTTTGTTGGCGACGTATGCTTAGCTTCCTAACGCTTTCCCATAATAAGGAACAAGCCATGCGCGCACTGGCTGCACTCAGCCGCTTTGTCGGCAATACCTTCGCTTACTGGGTTCTGATTTTCGCTGTAATTGCGTTCCTGCAGCCGGCGTGGTTCCTCGGCCTCAAGGGCGCAATCGTGCCGCTGCTCGGGCTGGTGATGTTCGGCATGGGCCTGACCCTCAAACTCGACGACTTCGCTGCTGTCGCCCGCCATCCCTGGCGCGTAGCGCTGGGCGTGGTTGCACATTTCGTGATCATGCCCGGTGTGGCGTGGTTGCTCTGCCAGGTTTTTCATCTGCCGCCGGAAATCGCCGTCGGGGTTATTCTGGTTGGCTGCTGCCCGAGCGGCACGTCGTCCAACGTCATGACCTGGCTGGCCCGCGGCGATCTGGCGTTGTCGGTGGCCATTGCTGCCGTCACCACCCTCCTCGCTCCGCTGCTGACCCCCGCGCTGATCTGGCTGCTGGCTTCGGCGTGGTTGCCGGTGTCGTTCATGGAGCTGTTCTGGTCGATCCTGCAAGTGGTGCTGCTGCCGATCATTCTCGGCGTGGTTGCCCAGCGCTTGCTCGGTGACAAGGTTCGTCATGCCGTGGACGTATTGCCGCTGGTATCGGTGGTCAGCATCGTGATCATCGTCACCGCGGTGGTGGCCGCCAGTCAGGCGAAAATCGCTGAATCCGGCCTGTTGATCATGGCCGTGGTGATGCTGCACAACAGCTTCGGTTATTTGCTGGGCTACTTCACCGGGCGCCTGTTCAAACTGCCGCTGGCCCAGCGCAAGTCGCTGGCGCTGGAGGTCGGCATGCAGAATTCGGGATTGGGTGCGGCGCTGGCCAGTGCACACTTTTCGCCTTTGGCGGCGGTGCCGAGCGCGCTGTTCAGCGTCTGGCACAATATTTCCGGCGCGTTGCTGTCGACGTACTTCCGGCGCATGAGTGAGAAACAGGATCGCGAGGCGCTGGCGCAGCAAGCGGCCGACTGACCCGCAAACTTGATCCCCGGGTTAATGCTCGTCAAACTATCGCGCAACGCAGGGACGACCCTGCGGCTCGATCGAGTTATTAATCTGGGGACGACCCCGTCAATCGATGGAGGTCTTTCATGTCCTGGATCATTCTGTTTTTCGCCGGCCTGTTTGAAGTCGGCTGGGCCGTCGGCCTGAAATACACCGACGGTTTCACTCGCCCACTCCCCACCGTTCTGACAGTTGCAGCCATGGCCATCAGCCTGGGTCTGCTGGGCCTTGCGATGAAGGAGTTGCCGTTGGGCACCGCCTATGCGATCTGGACCGGTGTCGGTGCCGTGGGCACGGTGATTGCCGGGATCATCCTGTTTGGCGAATCGATGGCGTTGATTCGCCTAGCGAGTGTAGCGTTGATCATTACCGGGTTGATTGGCCTCAAGGTCAGCGCTTAGGCCACTTCCGCATTCGCGAGCAGGCTCGCTCCCACATTCAACCGCGTTCCGTCAGAGGAATACGATCAACTGTGGGAGCTAGCCTGCTCGCGAAGAGGCCCTTAAAACGCCGACTATCTAACTGCCCCGCGCAATTCCCCGACCAACGCCTGCAACTTCGCCGGCTCAGCAGCATCAACAGCCACCGGCGCTCCCGCCACCAGCGTCACCCGCGACCACAACCGGCGGAACACACCCTTGTTCGGATCGCGACTGAAGAAACTCCCCCACAACCCCTGCAACGCCAGCGGAATCACCGGCACCGGTGTCTCTTCGAGAATCCGCGTCAGGCCGCCCCTGAACTCATTCATCTCGCCATCGGCGGTCAACTTGCCTTCCGGGAAGATGCACACCAGCTCACCGTCCTTCAAATACTGAGCAATCCGGGTGAAAGCCTTTTCGTAAATCTGGATGTCTTCGTTACGTCCGGCAATCGGAATCGTCCCCGCCGTGCGGAAGATAAAATTCAGCACCGGCAGGTTGTAGATCTTGTAGTACATGACAAAGCGAATCGGCCGACGCACCGCGCCACCAATCAGCAACGCATCAACGAACGACACGTGATTGCACACCAGCAATGCCGCGCCTTCATCGGGAATCGCCTCCAGGTTGCGGTGCTCGACGCGGTACATGGAATGGCTGAGCAGCCAGATCATGAAACGCATGCTGAATTCGGGGACTATTTTGAAAATGTAGGCGTTGACGCCGATATTCAGCAGTGACACCACGAGGAACAACTGCGGGATCGACAGCTTGACCACGCTCAGCAGCACGATCGAGACGATGGCCGAGACCACCATAAACAGCGCGTTGAGAATATTGTTGGCGGCAATCACCCTTGCCCGCTCGTTCTCGGCCGTGCGCGACTGGATCAAGGCATACAGCGGCACGATGTAGAAACCACCGAATATGCCGAGGCCGAGGATGTCGACCAACACCGCCCAGGTGTGCACGAAGCCCAGCACTTCAATCCAGCTGTGGCCAGTGACGCTGTCGGGAATCCCGCCGGAATGCCACCACAGCAGCAAACCGAACACGGTCAGACCGAACGAACCGAACGGCACCAGACCGATCTCGACCTTGCGCCCGGACAACTTCTCGCAAAGCATCGAGCCGAGGGCGATCCCCACCGAGAACACGGTGAGAATCAGGGTGACCACGGTCTCATCGCCGTGCATCCACTCCTTGGCGTAGGCGGGAATCTGCGTCAGGTAAATCGCCCCGACAAACCAGAACCACGAGTTGCCGACAATCGAGCGCGACACCGCTGGCGTCTGCCCCAGACCGAGTTTCAAAGTGGCCCAGGACTGGCTGAAGATGTTCCAGTTCAGGCGCATTTCCGGGGATGCGGCTGCGGCGCGCGGGATGCTGCGGCTGGCCAGATAACCCAGCACGGCAATCCCGACAATGGCAGTCGAGACCAGCGGCGCGTAATGGGTCGATGACATGATGACCCCGGCGCCGATCGTCCCGGCGAGAATCGCCAGAAACGTCCCCATTTCCACCAGGCCGTTGCCGCCCACCAGCTCATCCTCGCGCAGCGCCTGTGGCAGGATCGAGTACTTCACCGGCCCGAACAGCGCCGAATGGGTGCCCATGGCGAACAGCGCCACCAACATCAGCGACAAGTGATCGAAGAGAAAACCGACCGCTCCTACGGCCATGATGGCAATTTCCGCGAGCTTGATCAGACGGATCAGCGCGTCCTTGGCGAATTTCTCGCCGAACTGCCCGGCCAACGCCGAGAACAGAAAAAACGGCAGGATAAACAGCAACGCACACAGGTTGACCCAGATCGAACGGTCACCCTCGATGGTCAGCCGATAAAGAATGGCGAGGATCAGCGACTGCTTGAATACGTTGTCGTTGAACGCGCCAAGGGACTGCGTGATGAAGAATGGCAGGAAGCGCCGGGTGCGCAGCAGGTTGAACTGTGAGGGGTGACTCATCTTCCGTGTTTCCCTGATGTTTAAGGTAGAGAGGCCTGGGTACTGCTTATTGGATTCTCGAACCGCGATCCAGGCCACACCTTACCTAAACTTTTCAGGTTATTTCTTCAAACCTGCGATGCACGGCGAGACAAACAGCTCACCACGCCAGGCGCCTTGCACGGTGCGCTTGCCGACGATCAGCCACATCACCGCCAGCAACATCACCAGCACGGTGCCGACGACGCTGAAAAACGTCAGGTTGAGGGTGCTTGCCAGTTTCAGGGTGGCCAGCGAATACACGCCCAGCGGGAAGGTAAAGCCCCACCAGCCGAGATTGAACGGGATGCCGTCACGCAAGTAGCGCACGGTGATCAGCAGGGCCATCAGCATCCACCACAGCCCGAAACCCCACAGGGTAATGCCGGCAACAAGCCCCAGACCCGAGGCGATTTCACCCATGCCCGGCAGACCGTTGGCCGCGAATATCGCCGGCGCATCACCACCCAGCAGCAACATGCCCAGCGCACCGGTGCCGATCGGGCCGAGGGCCAGCCAGCTCGAGGCTGCCATGTTTTCGTGGGGCAGTTTGTGCAGGGCCATGCGCAGCAGCAGGATCGTCAGAATGCTGAACGCTACGGGTAGGGAAAAGGCCCAGAGCACGTAGCTTGTCGTCAGCACCACCAGTTGCGAGTGGGCATCGGTCAGATGCGGTGCGAGCAGACCACCACTGGCCGCCGCCACTTCCGCTGCCACGACTGGCAGCAGCCAGACGGCGGTCATCTGATCGATGCTGTGCTCCTGGCGGGTAAACATCATGTAGGGAATCAATACGCCGCAGGCCAGCGACATGGCCACATCGATCCACCACAACACTTCGGCGAGATGAATCACACCGTCACCCCAACGCGGCAGGCCGAACAGCAGAAAGCCATTGATGATCGTCGCCAGGCCCATGGGAATCGTGCCGAAGAACATCGATACCGTGGAGTGGCCGAAAATCCGCCGAGCCTCGTCGAAGAACAGAATCCAGCGCGCGGCGTAGGCAGCCGTAAACAGTGCGAACAACAATATGTTGAACAACCACAAACCTTCAGCGATGGCGTGCAGGCCTGGAATAGCCAATGGCAGTTGCGCCAACGCCAACGCCAGCACACCGGTGCCCATGGTCGCGGCAAACCAGTTGGGGGTGAACTGGCGGATCACTTCGCGTGGATGCTGAAGCTGACGGAACGGTTTGATGCCGGGTTTGGCAGTGTTAGGGCAAGTCATCATGGAATCCTCTCCTCTGGTGAGGTTGAGTCCATGGTAGAACCGAATCGAATATCTATATAACGGGTAATTTCTCTAACTGTTATCTGTTTTACCAATAAGCAGTCAGACGCTGCCTTCGCTCTCGATCACCAGAATCCGCGCGGCGCCTTGCGGATGGGCGACGTGCTCGGTGCCGACGCTCGCATGGAAGATGTCACCGACATTGAGCTGCACCTGTTTTTCTACGCCCAATTCGCGGTAATGCATCAGCACTTGGCCATCGAGCACCACGAACACTTCCTCGCCGTCGTTGATGTGCCATTTGTACGGCTGATCCGTCCAGTGCAGGCGCGTGGTGATGCCGTTCATGTTGGCGATGTCCAGCGCACCCCAGGCTCGCTCGGCAGTGAAGGTCTTGCTGCGGATAATCTTCATGGGTCGATCCGTGAGAAGAAGGCCGGCCAAGGCTAACCGAAAGCGCGCCGTTTATGGAACGCGACAGACTTTGGCTGCCGCTGGACGCAGGCTCAGCAACAGCGCGCCGACAGCCAACACGATCAAAATCGCCCCGTAACCATCGGTGGTCGCCAGCAAACCGTAGTTGCGCGACAAGTGCCCGGCGAGCAATGCCGGCAGGCAGAACGCCAGATAACTGAGCACGTAATACGCCGCCATCAACCCCGCCCGTTCATGGGGCAAAGCCAGCGGCACCAGACTGCGCACGGCGCCGAGAAACCCCGAGCCAAAGCCGCAACCGGCCACCAGCGTGCCGAGGAAAAACAGCGACAGACTGGCGCTGTGCACACCCAGCAGAATCAATACCAGCCCCATCGGCAGCAGGCTCGCGCCCAACTGCAAGGCCCGGACGGCAGGACGATTGCGCATCGTGAAAATCATCAGCGCACCAGTCACCGTCAGGGCTGCAACGGTGGCGCCGCCGATCAGATTCGAGTCAGAGCCAGTGGCGGTGCGCACCAGCGACGGCGCCAGCGATGCATAAAATCCGCCCAGCGCCCAGGTTGCCGTGTTCAACGGCAACACCCGCCACAAAGTGGCTCGTGTTTGAGTCGGCACGTGCAAGGTCGGCCGCAACGAGGCCCACGCCCCGGCTTGCGGGGTGACGCTTTCCGGCAAGCGCCAGACATAAAGGCCCTGCAATACAAACACTGCGAGCAGCAGCCAGTAGGTCAGTTGCAACGGTGCCGGAGCAAACTCCGCCAGTAAACCGCAACCCATGCTGCCCAGGGCCATGCCGAGCAACGGCGCGACACTGTTGATCAGCGGCCCTTGCTGACGATCCGTGTCGAGCAGGGTCGCGCTTAAAACAGCGGTGGCCATGCCGGTGGCAAATCCTTGCAGAACACGCGCACTGATCAGCCACGCCACGCTGTCGGCGTAGATAAACAGCAGCATCGCCAACGCGTTGAGCAACACAGCGGTGAAGATCACCGGTTTGCGTCCCAGGTGATCGGACAGCGAGCCGACGGTCAATAGCGCCGCCAACAGACTGAGTGCATAAACGCCGAAGATCAGCGTCAACACCGCCGCCGAGAAGTGCAACTGATCCTGATACAGGTGATACAACGGCGTCGGCGCCGTGGAAGCGGCGAGAAAACTCAGTAAAGTGATCGCCAGAAACCATAGGCTGGATCGATTGGAAGCAAGGCTGGTCATGGGCACACTCCGCAAAAGCTAATTTTTTGCTTTTGCGGAGTGTGCTACTGCCTCGCGCTTAAAGCAAATTCTTTGTGTTAAGGTCTGCCCCCATGGCTATTAAAGAAGGTTTACGCCCCGGCGGCCGCAGCGCCCGGGTGCAAGATGCAATTCATTCCGCAGTCCGTGCGCTCCTGCAAGAACAGGAGCGCTCAAGCGTGACTGTCCCGCAGATCGCCGCGCGCGCAGGCGTTACACCGTCGACGATTTACCGGCGTTGGGGTGATCTGTCGGCGTTATTGGCCGACGTCGCCCTCGCCCGCATGCGCCCGGACAGCGAACCGGCGCAGACCGGCAGCTTGCGCAGCGATATTCGCGCATGGGCCGAGCAGTATCTCGACGAGATGAGTTCCGAGCCCGGACGCCACATGATGCGTGACGTGCAGGCGAGCGCTACGCCGGGTTATTGCGTGACGATCATTGGCGCGCAGTTGCAGACGATCATTGACCGCCATCCGGATGAGTCGGCACCGAGTGTCGATCGGCTGATCAATCTGGTGGTCGCGCCGGTGGTTTTCCGGATTCTGTTTTCGGCGGCGGCGCTGGAGGTGGATGAACTGCATCGGCTGATCGATATTGCGTTGAACCAGCGCTGAGGCCGCCCCCCATGTAGGAGCTGCGGCACGCTGCGATCTTTTGATCTTGATTGCAAAGATCAAAAGATCGCAGCCTCGTTTCACTCGACAGCGCCTACAGGGTTTTGTGCTCGGCAACGTCACCGCAAAAACCACCCGGTTCCCCTCCTGCGACACCCCGCCACGCCAAGACCTTGGTCGACACTGACTAACCGCCCCGCGCATGCGAGACTGTCAGCCCGGGCAGGATTGCCGGGGAGTCTTTTGTCGGGAGTGTTGCATGTCGCTGTCCACCGGGCTGATCGCCGCCGTCGCCCTGGCCTATATGGCCATCATGTTCGCCATCGCCTTCTACGGCGACCGCCGCAGCACGCCGTTGCCGCCGCGCGTGCGTGCCTGGGTATACAGCCTGTCGCTGGCGGTTTATTGCACCAGTTGGACGTTCTTCGGCGCAGTCGGCCAGGCAGCGGAACAACTGTGGTCATTCCTGCCGATTTACCTCGGGCCAATCCTGCTGCTGGTCGGCGCGCCGTGGGTTCTGCAGAAAATGGTGATGATCAGCAAACAGGAGAACATCACCTCCATCGCTGACTTTATCGCCGCGCGCTACGGCAAATCGCAATCGCTGGCAGTGGTCGTGGCACTGATCTGTCTGGTCGGCGTCCTCCCCTATATCGCCCTGCAACTCAAAGGCATCGTCCTCGGCGTGAACCTGTTGATCGGCGCCGGTGCCGACGCCATGGGCACCCGCGCCCAGGACACCGCGCTGATCGTGTCGCTGGTGCTGGCGTTGTTCACCATTGTTTTCGGTACGCGCAACCTCGATGCCACCGAGCACCACCGCGGCATGGTGCTGGCGATTGCTTTCGAATCGCTGGTCAAACTGTTCGCTTTTCTCGCCGTCGGCGCTTTCGTCACTTATGGCCTGTATGACGGTTTCGATGACCTGTTCAACCAGGCCATGCTTGCCCCGCGCCTCGAGGAATACTGGAAAGAAACCATCAATTGGCCGTCGATGGTGGTGCAGACCGGCGTGGCGATGATGGCGATCATCTGCCTGCCCCGGCAGTTCCACGTCACGGTAGTGGAGAACATCGACCCGCAGGATCTGCGCCTGGCGAAATGGGTGTTTCCGGCCTACCTGGCCCTGGCCGCGCTGTTTGTCGTGCCGATCGCTCTGGCCGGTCAGATGATGCTGCCGAGCGACGTACTGCCCGACTCCTTCGTGATCAGCCTGCCACTGGCGCAGGCCCATCCGGCGCTGGCCATGCTGGCGTTTATCGGTGGTGCGTCGGCGGCGACCGGTATGGTGATTGTCGCCAGTGTGGCGTTGTCGACCATGGTCTCCAACGACATGCTGTTGCCGTGGCTGCTGCGGCGCAATAACGCCGAGCGCCCGTTCGAAGTGTTCCGCCAGTGGATGCTCTCGGTGCGCCGCGTCAGCATCGTCGTGATTCTGTTGCTGGCCTACGTCAGCTATCGCTTGCTCGGCTCCACCGCGAGCCTGGCGACCATCGGCCAGATCGCGTTCGCCGCCGTGACTCAATTGGCGCCTGCCATGCTCGGCGCGCTGTACTGGAAACAGGCCAACCGTCGCGGCGTTTTCGCCGGTTTGGCCGCTGGTACTTTCCTGTGGTTTTACACGCTGATCCTGCCGATTGCCGCGCACAGCCTCGGCTGGTCGCTAAGCAGTTTTCCGGGACTGGCGTGGCTGCACAGCAATCCGCTGAACCTGCCGATCACCCCACTGACCCAAGGCGTGGTGCTGTCGCTGGCGGGTAACTTCACCCTGTTTGCCTGGGTCTCGGTGCTGTCGCGCACGCGCGTGTCGGAGCACTGGCAGGCCGGGCGTTTCATTGGTCAGGAAATCAGTGCCCGGCCGAGTGCACGCTCAATGCTGGCGGTGCAGATCGACGACTTGCTGCAACTGGCCGCGCGCTTTGTCGGTGAAGAACGTGCACGCCAGAGCTTTATCCGTTTCGCCTACCGTCAGGGCAAAGGCTTCAACCCGAACCAGAATGCCGATGGCGAATGGATCGCCCATACCGAGCGTTTGCTGGCCGGTGTGCTCGGCGCATCTTCGACGCGCGCTGTCGTAAAAGCCGCCATCGAAGGCCGGGAGATGCAGCTGGAAGACGTCGTGCGCATCGCCGACGAAGCCTCGGAGGTGCTGCAGTTCAACCGCGCCCTGCTGCAAGGTGCGATCGAGAACATTACCCAGGGCATCAGCGTGGTCGACCAGTCACTGAAACTGGTGGCCTGGAACCGGCGCTATCTGGAGCTGTTCAACTACCCGGACGGCCTGATCAGCGTCGGCCGGCCGATTGCCGACATCATTCGCTATAACGCCGAACGAGGTTTGTGTGGCCCCGGCGAAGCGGAAGTGCACGTTGCCCGGCGTTTGCACTGGATGCGTCAGGGCCGCGCGCACACCTCTGAACGACTGTTCCCCAACGGCCGGGTGATCGAACTGATCGGCAACCCGATGCCGGGTGGCGGTTTCGTCATGAGTTTCACCGACATCACCGCGTTCCGCGAGGCCGAGCAGGCGCTGACCGAAGCCAATGAAGGGCTGGAACAACGGGTCAGCGAACGCACCCAGGAACTGTCGCAACTCAACGTCGCGCTGACCGAAGCCAAGGGCACCGCAGAAGCCGCCAACCAGTCGAAAACCCGTTTCCTTGCGGCGGTCAGTCACGACTTGATGCAACCGCTGAACGCCGCGCGGCTGTTTTCCGCCGCCCTCTCCCATCAGAACGACGGCTTGAGCAGCGAGGCACAACAACTGGTGCAACACCTCGACAGTTCGCTGCGCTCGGCCGAGGACTTGATCAGCGATCTGCTGGATATTTCCCGCTTGGAAAACGGCAAGATCAACCCGGATCGCAAGCCGTTTGCGGTCAATGAGCTGTTCGACATTCTCGGTGCCGAGTTCAAGGCGCTGGCGCAGGAACAAGGCCTGACCTTCCGCGTGCGCGGCAGTCATTTGCGTATCGACAGCGACATCAAATTGCTGCGACGGATTCTGCAGAACTTCCTCACCAACGCCTTCCGTTATGCCAAGGGCCCGGTGTTGCTCGGTGTGCGTCGACGTGGCGGCGACCTGTGCCTGGAAGTGTGGGATCGCGGGCCGGGGATTCCCAAAGATAAACAGCAGGTGATTTTCGAAGAATTCAAACGCCTCGACAGTCATCAGACCCGCGCCGAAAAAGGCCTGGGCCTGGGTTTGGCGATTGCCGATGGCTTGTGCCGGGTGCTCGGCCACACCTTGCGTGTGCGCTCGTGGCCGGGACGCGGCAGCGTGTTCAGCGTCAGCGTGCCGCTGGCTCGCTCACAAGCCATACCGGCAAGCGTCGCCGCCGAATTGAATGGCAAGTTGCCTAGCGGCGCGCGGGTGCTGTGCATCGACAATGAAGACAGCATCCTGATCGGCATGAACAGTCTGCTCAGTCGCTGGGGCTGCCAGGTGTGGACGGCGCGCAATCGTGAAGAATGTGCAGCGCTGTTAAATGACGGCGTGCGGCCGCAATTGGCGCTGGTCGACTATCACCTTGACCACGGCGATACCGGCACTGAGCTGATGGCGTGGTTGCGCACAAGTCTCGGTGAGCCGGTACCTGGGGTGGTGATCAGTGCTGACGGGCGACCGGAGATGATTGCGCAGGTGCATGCGGCGGGGCTGGATTATCTGGCCAAACCGGTGAAACCGGCGGCGCTGCGGGCGTTATTGAGTCGGTATCTGCCGCTTTAAAAGTGAAAAGATCGCAGCCTCCGGCAGCTCCTGCATTGGGATGGCGTACATCCTGTAGGAGCTGCCGGAGGCTGCGATCTTTTGATCTTTACTCAGGAAGTTCGACGAGGCCATCGACATCGGTCATCGCACGCTCCAGCAAGTCCGCCGGCAAGCTTTTGCTCGCCCGTGCGCCGAGCAATTTGAGCTGTTCACTGCGACTGACCAGATTACCGCGCCCTTCTGTCAGCTTGTTGCGTGCTGAACTGTAGGCTTTATCCAGCTGTTGCAGGCGATTGCCGACCTCGTCGAGATCCTGAATGAACAGCACGAACTTGTCGTACAGCCATCCGGCGCGCTCGGCGATTTCCCGGGCGTTCTGGCTCTGGCGTTCCTGCTTCCACAGACTGTCGATCACCCGCAAAGTCGCCAGCAACGTCGTTGGACTGACGATGACGATGTTGCGGTCGAAGGCTTCCTGAAACAGCGCTGGCTCAGCCTGCAATGCCGCCGAAAATGCGGCCTCGATCGGCACGAACAGCAAAACGAAGTCGAGGCTGTGCAGCCCTTCCAGACGCTTGTAATCCTTGCCGGCCAAGCCTTTGACGTGATTACGCAACGACAGCACGTGCTGTTTGATCGCGACCTGCCCGAGGCTGTCGTCGTCGGCAGCAACGTATTGCTGATAGGCGGTGAGACTCACCTTGGAGTCCACCACCACTTGCTTGTCGCCCGGCAAATAGATGATCACATCGGGCTGGAAGCGCTCGCCATCCGGGCCCTTGAGATTGACCTGGGTCTGGTACTCGCGACCCTTCTCCAGACCAGCGTGTTCGAGCACACGTTCGAGAATCAGCTCGCCCCAGTTGCCTTGGGTTTTCTGGCCTTTGAGGGCGCGGGTGAGGTTGGTGGCTTCGTCGCTCAGGCGCAGATTGAGCGCCTGCAAGCGTTCCAGTTCCTTGGCCAGCGAGAAGCGCTCGCGGGCCTCGGCCTGATAACTTTCTTCCACGCGTTTTTCGAAGGATTGAATGCGCTCCTTGAGCGGATCAAGCAACTGCCCGAGCCGTTGCTGACTGGTCTCGGCAAAGCGCTGCTCGCGCTCATCGAAGATCTTCCCGGCCAGCTCGGCAAACTGCGCACGCAGTTCATCGCGCGAGCCTTGCAGGTCGTTAAGGCGTTGCTGGTGGCTTTCCTGTTGCTCGCGCAGTTCGGCGTTCAGTGAGGCGGCTTGCGCGTCGAGGCGGCGCAGCTCAGCTTCCTTGTTCGCCCGTTCGAGGTTCCACGCGTGAGAGGCATCGCGGGCGTCATCACGCTCGATCTGCAGCAGTTCGACCTCCCGGCGCAGCGCCGCCAGGTCAGCCTGCTTGGCGGCGTTGGCCTGGCCAAGATCGGCAACTTCATCGCGGCTGGCGTCGAGCTGCGCGGTGAGTCCGTCCTGTGCCAGTTGCGCCATGGCCAGCCGTTCTTCGAGCAGGGCGACCTCGGCCTGGCCGTTGCTCGCCCGGCGTTGCAGTTGCCAGGCCAGCGCCAGCAGCGGCACCCCCGCCCCTGCAAGCCCCAGCAATACGCTGGTCAAGTCAATCGCCATAGCCACTCCCGCCGATCTTATAAAGCCTGAAGGTTAACCAAGGTGTCAGGTCTTGGACAGCTCAGTCTTCGAGCAGACCGAGTTCCTGCTGCGCACGACGGTCGCCGGCGCGGGCGGCCTGGCGCAGCAGATCCTGACCGATGCGCCGATCCCGAGCGTTACCGCACTCGCGGCACATCAACAGACCGAGACGGCTTTGTGCAGCCACCACGCCTTCACGCGCAGGTTGTTTGAGCAAGCGGCCAGCGAGATGTTTGGCATTGTGACTGTCGCTCAGGCGCGGGCTGTCGAGCAGCCATTCTGCGACGCGAACGGAAAATCGCTTGGGCGGGGTGACAGGAGAAGGTTGTGAGGTAACAGAGTCTGATACTGAGCGAAACTTCATAAAGCACTGTGGGACGAATCGGAAGGCGCGCCACTCTACTCTCTTTTTCTTACAGGTAAAGTCGAAAAACAACCCGGCACGCCCGTCCTAGAGCAAGCGCTCGGGACAATCCACAGAAGCTGTGGATAACTCAGTGGACAACCGTCCTCCAACCGCCGCAAAGCCTTATGGAATGGGGCTCGCAGTCAAACTGACGATTTTTTCACCAACAAAAAAAAGCGATGTTTTTCATTGACTTAAACTTTCGATACAGGCAGCCAGTGGAGTCAGGATCGGTATGACAGTGCCGTTACAGCTTGCGCAACTAATGTGCACAAGTACCTGTTACCCGGTTATATCGATGCGCTTTTTCGGGTCGTTTTGCTAACCGGTCCGGGGATAAACCGGTCTGGCGCGCGGCTTGATGAACACACCGTCACCGACCGACGGTCAATAGCTGCGCCAAATGCGGGCAATTCTGCGAACCTCAAAGCAGACTCAACAGGCGTCTGCAATCTTTTTCTACGCGAAGTTTGCTTTAGCCGTTTCGATCCGTTAGTATCCGCAGCGTTAGTACCAAGCTGAAAGTCAATTCCGGTCGAACACATCCCCACGGTCAACCTTCTACCAAGAAGCCCTACCGAAAAAAGCGGGAACGACCCCTCGATGGTTTCCAGGTAAATCTTGCGACAACACAGCCTTCCAATGATGTGAAGGGTGTTGCGAAGAGCACTTACTCTGACCGAACCAACCTGCAAATTGATCAGGATCTTCACCCCGGGCCCAGAACCTTTGCCCTCGTTGTGATGCCTGCCCTCCTAAGTACCTACCTGCCAGCCCAAGCGCGCCAACTTAATTGCGCTTCAAACTGGCTGCTTTGTTCCAGTCGGGTTCTTCGTTCGACCAATGGTGGTCGACGTTACTGGAACGTTTTAACGTTGCACGGTTCTTATCCGTGTCATTTGTAGGAACACCTAATAACTATGTCTACTCAAATCCACACTCAGGATGCCATTCGCACCCTAACCAACGCTTTTGCACCGATGAACTGCCTGATCATGGCCGCTCGCAAAGGCTGCTTCAGCTTCACCGTCGTCAATGAACACGGGATCGCCCGCCACAGCGAGCGTCTGTACCCCGATCAATACTCCAGCGCCGAACCGCTGCAGGCCGTGATCGACCGTACCCGTCAGGCATTGATTGCCTGAGAGCCGAAAAGGCTGCAAAAGCAAAAGCCCCGCACACAATGCGGGGCTTTTTATTGCCCGTTGTTTCACTTTTGGCCTCCAGCGCTTAAGCACCAACCGATATAACGGTTATAACTCGAAGCCGGAAATATTTTAAAAACAGGCCTTTACGTCGCGAATATGACACTACACTTCAACTCAAGCGGCGTGATCCGCTTGCGGCGAGCCTGAACCGATCCACAGCTGCCAAGCCCCCCCCCTTCAGGACTCGCCATCAATAACAAGAACCGAGGGTTATATGGGTATCGCTGCCAGCGAACTGTGCCGCTACGTGATCCGTCCCACGCTGATTTATCTGGGACGCCACAGCGCGACTGCCGAATCTCTGTTGCTGGGCATTGCCGCCAGCCAGTCAGCCCTGGGTTCCGCCCTGCATGACCGCCGTGGTCACGGCCTCTACCGTATCGCCGAGCATCGCCACCAGGCCCTTTGGGATGATTATCTGGCGCTCGATCCGGAACGCGCCAGCCTGGTTCGCGGCCTCGCCAGTCAGCATGCTTTCCTGACCGGTCCGCACCTGGAACTGACGGTCAATCTGCGTTACGCCACGGCCATTGCCTGGCTGCTGGTAGAAGAACAAAACCCCATCCTCCCCGATTCCAGCGATTTACTGGGAATGGCGCGCATCTGGCGCCAGACCTTCCAACCCCAAGGTCGTCTGCGCGACTTCACTTACGCCTGGCACACCTGTGTTTCAACGGTGAATCAGGTCGCTTGCTGACCGTCCGGTTTTAAAAGATCTGCCAACAGGCTGCGAATCTGGTCGGATTGTCCTACAAAACCACTCTAAATCAAGGCATACGAGCTATAGCGCTAGGGCGAAAATGTTGGTAATTTTCGCCCCGGTGATCACCAGGAGTTCTAATAATGAAAAAAGTCATGCTCAAAACCACCCTTAGCCTCGCCGTTACCCTTGCCTCCACTCAAATTTTCGCGGCCGGCTTTGCCCTCAACGAACAAAGCATCAGTGGGATGGGGACTGGTTTTGCCGGGCGATCTTCTTCTGCAGACGACGCAAGTACTGTTTATGGCAACCCTGCCGGCATGTCGCGCATCAAGCGCGAACAAGTCACCGGCGGTGTAGCCGTTGTCGATGCTCATACCGATATCAGCAATACCAGCTCCAGCCCCAACGGCGGCAGCAACAAAGGCGACATGGTGCCTTTGACCGCTGTACCTATGGGCTTCTACGTCAAACCAATTGATGAGCACTGGGCATTCGGCCTCGGCGTTTATGTGCCGTTCGGTCTGATCACTGATTATGAAAACGGCTTTGCCGGCCGTTACTTCGGCAGCAAGTCCGAAGTACAAGTCATTACCTTCCAACCGACCGTCAGCTACGCGTTCAACGACAAAGTGTCGATCGGTTTCGGCCCAACCATCAACCGCATCGACGGTTCGCTGGAATCCAATCTGTCGATCACCCAAGCTTTGCCGGATGGCAAGGTCAAGATCAAGGGTGACGACACTGCACTGGGTTACAACGTCGGCTTGCTCGTACAAGCCACCGACACCACTCGCGTCGGCCTGACCTACCACTCGAAAGTCGACTACAAGCTCGAAGGCAACACCAAGGTCAACTACGGTGCGCTGGCCGCAGTCGGTCTGGGCGCCAGCCAGAAGTACGATGCTTCGCTGAAGATCACCACGCCGGAATCCGTGGACCTGTCGGTCACCCAGGCCATCAACGATCGCTGGAACGTGTATGCCGGTACCACCTGGACCCGCTGGAGCCAGCTGGAAAAAATCACCGTGAAGAACTCCGGGGTACAGCCACTGCTGGCCGGTCAGTTCGGTTCGATCAACGAAGACCAGAACTGGCATGACTCCTGGGCCTACGCCGTGGGTACTTCGTACCAGTTGAACAAGGAATGGGTACTGCGTACCGGCCTGACGTTCGACCAGTCGCCAACCAATAACGAAGACCGTTCGCCACGCATTCCGACTGGCGACCGCACCATCTTCAGTATCGGTGCCGGCTGGAGCCCGACTGACGACCTGACCATCGACGTCGCCTACTCCTACCTGAAGGAAGAGTCGGTCAAGATCCGCAACGAAAACAATCGTGGCCAGACCTACGACGCCAAGTATGAAAACTCGGCAAACGGTTTCGGTGTCGGCGCGACCTACCGCTTCTAATGCTGCACGGCGAGGCTGTTCCCTCGCCCACAAAAAAGCCCCGTTCTCTTTGCAGAAAGCGGGGCTTTTTATTGCCTTGAGTTTGCTCACCACCACAACACACTTCCCATGTGGGAGCGAGCCTGCTCGCGAAGGCGGTGTATCAATCAATACACATGTCGACTGGCTGACCGCTTTCGCGAGCAGTCTCGCTCCCACAAAAAATTCAGCGCATCAGGGCTTCAGCGGTTTCGAGGCGATCGCCTTTTCGATCGCGGCAATAAACTCCGGATCATCCGGCTTGGTCAGGCTGGAAAAATTGGCGATCACCTTGCCCTGGCGATCGACCACATATTTATAGAAATTCCACTTCGGTGCGCTGCTCTGTGCGGCCAGCACCTGGAACAGATGCGTAGCGTCATCACCGCGAACCTTCTGCGGCTCGGTCATGGCGAACGTCACGCCATAGTTGGCGTAGCAGACCTTGGCAGTCTCGGCGCTGTCCTTGGACTCCTGTTTGAAGTCATTGGAAGGCACCCCGAGCATTTGCAACCCTTGCCCTTCGTAGCGTTTATGCAGCGCCTCAAGGCCTTCGAATTGCGGCGCGAAACCGCAGAAACTTGCGGTATTGACCACCACCAACGGTTTGTCGGCGTACTGCTTGCACAGGTCAATGGACTCCTTGGCGCGCAACTTGGGCAGCGAGCCTTGCAGCAATTCGGGACAGTCAGCGGCTTGAGCCAAACCAGTCAACGCCATCAGCAACGCGGGAACAGCACACCAGCGCATCAGCATGTCGAGCATCCTTTAGCAGTCGTTCAGAATTCGACGTTACGCGTCATGCCCGCTTCTAGCAAATGCTCATGCCCAACTGCATCAACGCCAGCCCGCCCTGCTGCCAGCCCCACCACACCAGCGCCAGCAAAGCGGCGCCGAGTGCAGTGATGGCCAATCGTGGCCAGAATCGACTCATGCGCCGCTCGCTGCGGCTTGCAGCCGCGCGACCGGACGCTCACGCACCGGCCAGTTCAGCGCGGCCGCCAGCAGGCTCAGCAGAATTGCCACTTGCCAGATCAAGTCATAACTCCCGGTTCGGTCATACACCACCCCGCCCAGCCAGCCACCAAGAAACGACCCCAACTGGTGGAAGAGGAATACGATGCCACCCAGCATGGACAGGTTTCGCACCCCGAACAAGGTCGCCACCGTACCGTTGGTCAACGGCACCGTCGACAGCCACAAGAAGCCCATGGCCATGCCGAACAGGTACGCCGAGGTAGTCGTCACCGGCAGCCACAGAAACAGCACGATCACCACTGCGCGCAACAGGTACAAGCCCGTCAGCAAGCGTGGTTTGGACATGCGCCCGCCGAGCCAGCCGGCGGTATAAGTGCCGAAGATATTGAACAGCCCGATCAACGCCAGCACCGTGGTACCGACACTGGCCGGCAGATGCTGATCGACCAGATACGCCGGCAGGTGCACACCGATGAACACCACTTGAAAACCGCAGACGAAAAAGCCGAATGCCAGCAGCCAGAAGCCGGAATGCGAACAGGCTTCACGCAGGGCTTCGGAGAGGGTTTGTTCATGGCCGAGCACCGGCAGCGGCTTGTCCTTGAGCATGCTTACCAGCGGCACGATCAGCGCCACCAGCAGGCCCAGGACCAACAACGCCGCCGACCAGCCGAGCCAGCCAATCAGACCGAGCGTGCCCGGCAACATGGCGAACTGGCCGAAAGAGCCGGCGGCGCTGGCAATGCCCATGCCCATGCTGCGTTTTTCCGGCGGCACCGCGCGGCCGACAACGCCGAGGATCACCGAGAACGAGGTGCCGGACAGACCGATACCGATGAGCAGACCGGCGCTCAGCGACAACGTCACCGCCGAATCCGACAAGCCCATGCACACCAAGCCCGCCGCGTAGAGGACCCCACCGACGAGCACCACTTTCGCCGCACCAAATCGGTCAGCGAGCGCCCCGGTGAACGGCTGCGCCAGGCCCCAGATCAAGTTCTGCAGGGCGATCGCGAAAGCAAAAACCTCACGCCCCCAACCGAACTGCGCGCTCATCGGTGACAGAAACAGGCCGAAACCGTGCCGCACGCCCAATGACAACGCCAGGATCAGCGCACTCCCCAGCAACACCCAACCGCACGTACGCCACATCGATGTCATTGTTATTCTCCGCTTGCGGGTATATACCCGCTTGAGTTTGGAAAAAACCGGCCTCAGGCCAGTTCATCCAGCAATCTGAGCAAGGTTTCACGCTTCTCGGCGCCCAGTCGGTCGATCAACCGCTGCTGCGCCGCTTCCCAGGCCGGCAGTGCCGCAGCCAGGCGTTGCACACCGGTCTCGGTAAGTTTGACGATGCGGTTGCGCATGTCCTCGCCTTCGGCCAGCGCCACCAGCCCCTCGCCTTCGAGCACGCGCAGATTGCGCCCGAGGGTGCTGCGGTCCAGACCCATCGCCTCGGCGAGTTCGGAAATACTCGGTTGATCCAGACGCTGCAGATTGCACAGCAAAGAATACTGGGCAACGTTGATCCCGAAGCCGTCGAGAGCGCCGTCGTAATGCCTGCTGACGCCACGCGCGGCGCGACGCAGGTTGGTGCACAAACACTGAGAAGGAAGCATGATGCGTGTATATACCCGCGACTGTGTTAAATCAAGTTACAGATGAGTTTACCCGTAACATTTGTGATGCCTGACAAACCGCTATCGCTGGCAAGCCAGCTCCCACAGGGTTCAATAGCGCCCACAAAATCTACGATCCAATGCAAAACCTGTGGGAGCTGGCTTGCCAGCGATAAGGCCAGCACATCCAGCGACAATCTCTCAGATCAAAACCCATCCAACCAACACCACCATCTCTAGCAATTCCAGCAACGCCCCCGCCGTATCGCCGGTTGTCCCGCCCAACCGCCGCATCATCACCTGCCGCAACCAGACAAACACAACAACCGAAATCAGCAACGCAACGACAGCCCCGAAACCGGCGATCAGCAAGCAGGCCAGCGCACTACCGCCCAGCACCCACCAGCCGGCCTTGCGCGGCAAATGATCCGCCAACGCCTGCCCCAACCCACCCGCACGCACATACGGCGTGATCAGAAAAAGTCCGAGCAACGCCGCCCGCCCAAGCAGCGGCACAATGATCAACGCCAACTCTTGCCCTTGCTCGATCAGCGCCAGCAACGCGGCAAACTTGAGCAGCAACACCAACACCAGCGTCACTACCGCAATCGGCCCGCTGCGCGGGTCTTTCATGATCGTCAACGTACGCTCGCGATCACCAAAACCGCCGAGCCAGGCATCGGCGCTGTCGGCCAGACCATCCAGGTGAAGTGCCCCGCTGAGCAACACCCACACCGTCAGCAACAACGCTGCATGCAGCAGCAACGGCGCCCCCGCCAACGCCAGATTCAGCGCCCACAGGATCAGGCCAAACAGCAACCCCACCAGCGGATAAAACAGCAGCGATCGCCCAAGCTGTTCCGGCTCAGGCATCCCCGGCAGGCGAATCGGCAGACTGCTGAGAAATTGCAGGGCGATCCACAGCGGCAACATGTCAGTGACCTTCCTTGAGTGAAGCGTCAGCCTCGACCGTCAGCGCAAACAACGCGCCGTGGGCAACTTCGACATTGAGCAACTGTTCGCGCGGCAACCCTCGCGCCCGCGCCAGCAACAAGCGCATCACACCGCCGTGACTGATCAGCAACACCCGCTCGCCGGCATAGGCGCGGTGCAGGCGTGCAACCGCTGCCAACACCCGAGCGGAAAACTCGCTGACCGGCTCACCCTGCGGCGGCGTGAACGAATACGGATCGGCCCAGAACAGCCCCAAGGCCTCGGCGTCCGTCTCCATCAACGCCGCTGCGCTCTGCCCTTCCCATGCGCCGAAATGCAGCTCCTGCAGATCCTTGTCCAGTTGCACCGCGAGATTCAGATGTTCGCCCAGCTCGGCGGCGAAGCGCGCACAACGCTGCAACGGCGAGCTGACGATTCGATCCCACGGCCCGCCCTCGACCACCGCCGCACGCATCTGCGCCCAGCCCTGTTCGGTCAGTGCATCGTCGAGGCTGCCGCGCAGGCCACCGCCGAGTTCAGTTTCACCATGACGCAGCAGATCCAGGTGCAGCGTCATGCCGGACGATCCGCCACTGCCGCTTCGGCGAACGTCGCCATCTGCCCGTGCAGATCACAGGCCAGACGCAACAGCGGCACCGCCAACGCGGCGCCACTGCCCTCGCCCAAACGCAGACCGAGTTCCAGCAACGGCTCAGCTTTCAGCGTTTCCAGCACATGGCGATGGCCCGGCTCGGCGCCCCGGTGACCGAACAACAACCACTCGTGGCAGTCCGGATTCAAGCGCACCGCAACCAGCGCAGCGACCGTGCAGATAAAGCCGTCGACCAATACCGCAACACCTTCTTGAGCCGCCGCCAGATACGCGCCGACCAGCGCAGCGATTTCAAAACCGCCGAGATTGAACAGGGTCTGCAAGGCATCGCCACGTTGCGCGGCATGCAACGCCAATGCGCGCTCGATCACTTGCGCTTTATGGCTGACGCCTTCGGCATTCAGCCCGGTGCCGGGACCGGTCAGGTGTGCCACCGGGCAATCGAGCAAGGCACAGGCCAAGGCGCTCGCGGCGGTGGTGTTGCCAATGCCCATTTCGCCACCGATGAACAACTGTGCGCCTGCGGCTTTCGCCCGCAGCAGACTTTCGCGACCGGCCTGCAATGCCTGCTCGCCTTGCGCCTGGGTCATCGCCGCACCCTGGACGAAGTTGGCCGTGCCCGGGCCGATGTTCAGGTGACGCACACCCGCCAGGTTCAGCGCCGGATTCACCGTGCCCAGATCAACCACTTCCAGCTGCGCACCGAGCTGCCGCGCCAACACACTGATCGCCGCACCGCCGCTGACAAAGTTGAGCAGCATCTGCCCGGTGACTTCCTGCGGGAACGCCGAAACACCTTCAGCGACCACGCCGTGATCACCGGCAAAAATCGCAATCCAGACCTGCGCCAACGTCGGTTTGACCTGGCCTTGCAGACCGGCCAGTTGCACCGCGACCGATTCCAGACGCCCCAGCGAACCCGCCGGTTTGGTCAGTTGCTGTTGCCGCGCCGTCGCTTGTTCAACGACGTTGAGATCGACCGGCTTACACGGGTTCAGCCACCAGGTTTGAGTCATAACGCAGGTCCTTTCAGAGTCAGGGGCAGGCCGGCGACGGTCAGGACAACACGCTGACAGCGCTCGGCCAGAGCTTGATGCAGCCAACCGGCTGCATCGACGTAGCGGCGAGTCAATTCGCCCAGCGGCACGACACCCATTCCGGTCTCGTTGCTGACAAAAATGATTTCCCCCGGCAAGGACGCCAGGCAGTCGAGCAAGGCTTCGCGCTCGGCGGCCAGGCGTTTGGTGTCATCGAGCATCAGCAGGTTGGTCAGCCACAGTGTCAGGCAGTCGACCAGCAGGCAACGCTCGGCGCTGGCGGATTCGCGCAGGACGCGGGCCAGCTCGAGCGGCTCTTCGATGAGCGCCCATTCGACGGGACGGCGCGCGCGGTGGTGGGCGACGCGGTCGTTCATCTCGCCATCAAGGGGTTGACTGGTGGCGATGTAGGTCACGGCGAGTTGGCTGTCGCTGGCGAGTTTTTCCGCCAAGCGACTTTTGCCGGAGCGGGCGCCGCCGAGGATCAGTTGGAGCATGGGTTCATCCAGAAAGATGTCTAGTGAGGCGGCCGCCGCCTTCGCGAGCAGGCTCGCTCCCACAGGGTTATGAGTGGTGCTCAAATTTTATGGCTAACCGCATTCACTGTGGGAGCGAGCCTGCTCGCGAAGAGGCCCATACAGCCACCTCAAATCCCACAGAGCTGACGCAATAAGCCGGTATCCAGATGCCTTTCCACCAGATCCGCCAAGCGCTCGATATCGCGCTCGCGCAAGCCGTGATAATCCACCTGCTGTACATCGCTCAACCCGGCCCAGCGCAACAGCGCCGCACTCGCCGCCGGCGATTCGAACACGCCATGCAGATAGGTGCCGAACACCTGCCCGTCAGCACTCAGCGCGCCGTCGCAACGACCGTCATCAAGATGCACCGCTGGGTTTTCCAGCGCCGGCCCCGTGGTCACGCCGGCATGAATTTCATAGCCACTGACTTCGGCATCTTCCAGCGCCAGCCGTCCACGTACATTGCGCAACTGCTTTTCGGCTTCAAGCGTGGTGTCGAACGTCAGCAAGCCCAGACCGGCACTGGAGCCGGGAGCACCTTCAAGGCCAAGCGGGTCATGCACCTGCTCACCGAGCATCTGCAGACCGCCGCAAATCCCCAGCACTTTGCCGCCGTAACGCAGATGCCGATTGATCGCGGCATCCCAGCCATTGGCGCGCAAATAGGCCAGATCGCTGCGCACGCTTTTCGAGCCCGGCAGGATGATCAGGTCGGCAGCAGGAATCGCCTGCCCCGGGCCGACGAATTGCAGATCAACCTGCGGATGCAGGCGCAGCGGATCGAAGTCGGTGTGGTTGCTGATGCGCGGCAGCACCGGCACCACCACTTTCAGCACTTGTTCGGCCTTGTCGGTCTGGCGCTGATCGATGCCGTCCTCGGCTTCCAGATGCAGGTCCATCACGTACGGCAACACGCCGACCACCGGTTTGCCGGTGCGCTGTTCGAGCCAGTCGAGGCCCGGTTGCAACAAGGCGATGTCGCCGCGAAACCGATTGATGATGAAGCCTTTGACCCGCGCCTGTTCGCTTGGCGACAGCAGCTCAAGGGTGCCGACCAGATGGGCAAAAACCCCGCCGCGATTGATGTCGGCAATCAGCAACACCGGGCAATCTACCGCCTCGGCAAAGCCCATGTTGGCGATGTCGCCAGCACGCAGATTGATCTCGGCGGGTGAACCCGCACCTTCGACCATCACCAGCGGATACGCGGCACTGAGTCGCTCATGAGAAACCAGCACCGCTTGCATCGCGATGGTTTTGTAGTCGTGGTAGGCAACCGCGTTCATCGTGGTGACGGCACGACCATGGATGATCACTTGCGCGCCAGTGTCGCTATTGGGCTTGAGCAGCACCGGGTTCATGTCGGTGTGCGGTTCGAGATGAGCGGCTTGCGCCTGCACCGCTTGCGCGCGGCCAATCTCACCGCCATCAGCGGTCACGGCGCTGTTGAGCGCCATGTTCTGCGGCTTGAACGGTACGACCGCCACCCCCTGACGAGTTGCCCAGCGGCACAGTGCCGTCACCAGTGTGCTTTTGCCGGCGTCGGAAGTGGTGCCTTGCACCATCAGAGTGGTCATGGGTGGTCCTTGGCGAAGGCTATCAAAGCCTGTTCAAGACGCGCCTCTTCGGCCGCATCGGCGGGCAGGCCAAAACGCAGGCTGCTGTTATGAGTGAAAATGCGCAGGAGAATGCCGCGACGGGCCATGAACTCGTGCAACGCTTCGGCGTGCTCGGTGATCAGCCACTGGAACAGCGCGCAACCGCCCTGGGACTTGAAGCCATAACGCTCCAGCAGCGCCGCCAGCCGCTCACTGGCTTCATCGCTGCGAATCCGTTGGCGGGTGTGACCGTCGGTGTCTTGCAGACACGCCTGGCCCAGCACACGCGTCGGCCCACTCACCGCCCATGGCCCGACCTGTTCGGCGAGCAGTTTGAGTAACTTGCGCTCGGCCAGCACAAATCCCAGTCGCACCCCGGCCAGCCCGAAAAACTTGCCGAATGAGCGCAATACGATCAGCCCGACTTGATGTGCATGGGGCGCCAGACTCAACTGCGGCGTGTTGTCCATAAAGGCCTCATCGACCACCAGCCAGCCACCGCGCCGAGCGAGTCGCGCGTGCCAGTCGAGCAGGCGTGCCGGGGTCAGACTCAGGCCGGTCGGGTTGTTCGGGTTGACCACCACCAGCACGTCGAGGCTGTCGAGAAAGAACTCGACTTCCTGCTCCAGCACTTCGCGCACGATGTAACCGCTACGGCGCCAGGCTTCGGCGTGTTCGGCATAACACGGCGACAACACGCCGACCTTGCCAGCGCGGCGCAAACGCGGCAGCAACTGGATGGCCATCTGTGAACCGGCCACCGGCAGCACCTGCGCGGTGCCGTAGTAATCGCACGCGGCTTGCTCCAGACCGTCATCGGTTTCCGGCAAACGCGCCCAGGCGCGCAGCGGGATGTCCGGGATCGGGAACGGCCACGGTGCGAGGCCGCTGGACAAGTCCAGCCAATCAGCCTCGGCAATGCCGTAATCGAGTGCAGCCTTGCGCAGCCGGCCACCATGTTCAAGCATAGAATTCAGCCCCCACGCAGAGAATCAGCAGCCATAACCATACCCCGCGCTGGACCAATTGCCAGCCGCGATCGATGGAATCGGCATCCGCTGGAACGCCTTCGCCGAGTTGCGGACGGTCGTGAAGCTCACCGTGATAAATCGCCGGGCCACCCAGTTCCACGCCCAAGGCACCGGCCCCGGCCGCCATCACCGGACCAGCGTTAGGGCTGTCCCACTGCGGCGCCTGGGTGCGCCAGCACTTCAACGCGAGTCGGGTTTTGCCCAGCAGAGCGTAGGTCAATGCCACCAGACGCGCAGGAATGTAGTTCAGCACATCGTCGATTTTCGCCGCCGCCCAACCGAAACGCTCAAAGCGTTCGTTGCGATAACCCCACATCGCATCCAGCGTGTTGCTCAGACGATAAAGAACCACGCCCGGTGCGCCGGCCACGACAAACCAGAACAACGCGGCAAACACCGCATCACTGCCGTTTTCGAGCACCGACTCAGTGGCGGCGCGGGCGACGGCGGTGCTGTCGAGTTCATCGGTCTGGCGGCTGACCAGATAGCCGACACGCTTGCGCGCCTCGTCCAGATCATCCGCGCGCAATGCGGCGGCCACCGGAGCGACATGCTCACCAAGGCTGCGCATGCCGAGGGCGCAATACAGCGCGAGAATCTCGACGATCCAGCCCACGTATGGCGCCCAGGAAAACGCCGTGGCGAGCAAGGTCAGCGGCAGCACCGCGATCACCCACGCAGTGACGCCGTGGCTGCGCCAGCCACGGCCACCAGCGTTGAAGCGTTGCTCGATGCGCCCGGCAAAGTTGCCGAACGCCACCAGCGGATGCCAGCGTTTCGGTTCACCCAGCAGCGCATCCAGCGCCACGGCGGCGACACTCAACAACGCCACACTCATTGACTCACTCCCCAATAATTCTCAAACAGCAACTCATTGAGCGGACGCGCCTGCGCCCACCCTTCGAGTACCAGCATCGGCGCCGGATAGAATTCCTTGACCGGGCCCAGGCATAAAACCGCCAGTGGCTTGGCGCCCTCGGGCAGCTTCAGCAGATCCGCCAGCGCTTGCGGCTCGAACAGCGAGACCCAGCCCATGCCCAGGCCTTCGGCGCGCGAAGCAAGCCACAGATTCTGGATCGCGCAGGACAGCGAGGCCATGTCCATTTCCGGCAATGTACGGCGACCGAAAATGTGCTTTTCGCGATCGTCCATCAGCGCGGCGACCAGTACTTCGGCGCAATCATTGATGCCTTCAACCTTGAGTTTCATGAACTCGTCACTGCGCTCGCCGAGGGCTTCAGCGGTGCGGATACGTTCTTCTTCCACGAGGCTCTGGATCTGGCCGCGCAAGGTTCTATCGCTGATGCGGATGAAACGCCATGGCTGCATCAGGCCGACGCTTGGCGCTTGGTGGGCAGCTTCGAGCAGACGGCGCAGCAGTTGCGGCTCGACGGTGCCACCGGTGAAGTGGCGCATGTCGCGACGTTCGGCGATGGCTTTATAGACGGCTTGGCGCTCGGCTTCGGAGAATGCGTTGTCGGTCATGGCCCCATCGCTGGCAAGCCAGCTCCCACAGTGGGCGGTGTAATGCCTGACGAAATGCAATTCCCTGTGGGAGCTGGCTTGCCAGCGATGACGGCCTCAAGGACTGGCGCAAACAAGGCAGCGACAGCCACAGGATTCGACGGGAAATAGAAGTGCACATAAGAAGCCGTCATCCGCCCCTCACGATAAACCGCCTCGGCACCCCGCCCACCATTTGGGCTCAAGCCACGGGCAATCGGCGTCAGCTCAGTGGTGGTCAGCGAATGGTGATAAGTGTGCCCGCGCAACGAACCTTCCGGCAGATCGACCGCTTGCAGCGCTAACGCCGCCAAACGCTTCTGCATCACCGCATCGCCCTTCAGCAGCCCGACCAGTTCGGCGCGAGTGCCCTCAACGTCAGTCAAAGAATCGAGCAGATACAACATGCCGCCACACTCGGCGAGCAACGGTTTGCCCGCCGCGTGGTGCGCGCGAATCGCCTCAAGCATCGCGGTGTTTTGCGCCAGTGCAGCGTGGTGCAATTCCGGATAACCACCGGGCAGATACAGACTGTCCGCCTCCGGCAATTGCGTGTCGCGGATCGGCGAGAAGAAACTCAACTCGGCGCCCATCGCGCGCAACAGATCGAGGCTCGCGCCGTAGGTGAAGGCAAACGCCTCATCGCGGGCGACGGCAATTCGCACATTCTGCAGCAGCGGCTCGACAGCGATGATGTCCGGCGCGGCGAACTCCACGGCCGGTGGCAGCGCTACCTCGCAACTGCTGGCCAATGCATCGGCGGCGGCGTCGAGACGCACATCCAGATCATTCAATTCGCTGGCCTGCACCAGGCCGAGATGACGACTCGGCAGCTCGATGCCCGTCTCACGGGACAACGCGCCATACCAACGCAAACCTTCGGTGAGGCTGCCTTCGAGCAACTGCGCATGACGCAAGGTGCCGACACGATTGGCCAGCACGCCGGCAAACGGCAGATCCGGCTGATACTTCGCCAGTCCCAGCGCCAACGCACCAAAGGTCTGCGCCATCGCCGTCCCATCAATCACGCCAAGCACCGGCACACCAAAATGCCGCGCCAGATCAGCGCTGGACGGCGTGCCATCGAACAGGCCCATCACGCCTTCGATCAGAATCAGGTCCGCCTCGGCGGCGGCTTCCCACAACAGACGGCGACTTTCCTGCTCGCCGACCATCCACATGTCCAGTTGATACACCGGCGCACCGCTGGCGCGCTCAAGAATCATCGGATCGAGAAAGTCCGGCCCGCATTTGAACACGCGCACCTTGCGCCCCTGATTGCGATGCAAACGGGCGAGCGCGGCGGTGACGGTGGTCTTGCCCTGACCGGAGGCCGGCGCGGCGATGAGGACCGCCGGGCAGTGACGTGGTTGATTCAAAGTTCGACGCCTTTCTGCGCTTTGATGCCGGCCTGGAAGGCGTGCTTGAGCATGCCCATTTCGGTGACTGTGTCGCCCATCTCGATCATTTCCGGCTTGGCCCCACGACCGGTGACAACAACGTGCTGCATCGGCGGACGCGCCTGCAAATCGCTGAGCACCTGATCGAGATCGAGATAACCGTGCTTGAGGGCGATGTTCAATTCGTCGAGCACCACCAGACCGATCGACGGATCGCGCAGCAATTCGCGGGAGACGGCCCACGCGGCTTCGGCGGCAGCAATGTCACGCTGGCGATCCTGGGTTTCCCAAGTGAAGCCCTCGCCCATCACGTGAAAACGCACTTGCTCGGGGAAGCGGCGGAAGAACAACTCTTCGCCAGTGCTGTTGCGCCCCTTGATGAACTGCACCACGCCGCACTGCATACCGTGGCCCATGGCGCGCGCAAGCATGCCGAACGCCGAGCTGCTTTTGCCTTTGCCGTTGCCGGTCAGCACCAGCACCAGGCCGCACTCGTCGGGCGAGTTGGCAATGCGTTCGTCGATCACGGCTTTTTTGCGCTGCATACGCGCCAGATGGCGCTCGTCGCGCTCGGGGGAATCAGTCATGGGGGAGCTCTCCGTTGAGGCTGGATAACGGCGGGCAGGCACAAGAATAGACGGCAAAAAGCCTGGCATCGCCCACCGTGATGCCGCTGGATGAATCAGGCCGGTCTCCGGGCTCATGAGTGGCGTATGCCGGACCGCGCGCCTTCCCGCTGTTGAGCAGTGGCATTCGACGCAGTTTTCACTCATTTACCGTTGCGGGGGCAGCGCCGGGATCGTGGTGGTTCTTCGCATGAAGACAACCCTCACCGGCTTCCCTGTTTCACTCTGTCGACACCGGTCACAGAGCACCTGAAACAAGCCGCGAAGGTTAGAGGGTTGGGGGTGGAGCGTCAATTAAAGAGGCCGCCACAGGGCGAATAACTGCCGTCGATCAATTATCTGACGCCAATCTTGTGCCACACTGATACAAATGACATCAAAGAGCCATGCTTTTCTCGAAAAGCCCACGACAACAATAAAGGATGATGACGATGCAAGGCATGATCATCAGCAACCCGCGCCTGGAATTCCTGCGCCCGGTGCTCGAACGCTGGTTTGACTGTATCGACCGCTACAACGCCGTGCGCGGCGACAGCGACACCCCTTACTGGCACGACGAGAAAGCCAATCTCGGATTGCTCTCGGCCGCAGCCTGGATGGCCGAGCTGGTCACGTTGAACGACACTGCCACGCGCAAGCAGAACGAAGAAGGCGAACGCAATGCCCGCGCCGACCTGTTTATCGCCGGCGCCGAAGATCGCGCCTTCATTCAGGCCACGCAACGCTGGCCACGGGTCACGAATCTCAATCTGACCCAAGCGCTGCTGGACATCACCAACGACGCCAAACGCATCAGCTACGCCAGCGACCTCAAGCTCGGCTGCCTGTTTGTCGCGCCGCAGAAAGCCCAGCACAGCGCCAGCCCCGAAGAGCTGCAAGACATGGTCGACGACCTGCAAAAGGAACACACCTGCGCCGTCGCCTGGTATTTCCCCTATGCCTACCGCAAATTACGCAGCGAAGCCGGCAACTATCACCCGGGCATCGCCGTGTTGTTCAAGGAAGCCCGCGGCTGAGCAGTTGAACCATCGGGCTTGCGCCCTCCTCTATGATTAGGAATGCATTCATAGGGAAGATCAGCAATGCGCAAGCCCCAGCTCGTTTTTGTCATCGCCTTCGCCGGAGGTCTCGCCGCTTGCGGTGAATCCTCCAGCCTGCAAGTCTCCGACGGCACCGGCCCGTCACCGAAACTGCCCGAACCGAACAAGACCCTGATCCCGACAGTGAACATCGCCCCGGCGATCGGCTGGCCCGAGGGCGGCAAACCGACCGCCGCAGCCGGCACCCAAGTCGCAGCATTCGCCGAAGGCCTCGATCACCCACGCTGGCTCTATGTGCTGCCCAACGGCGATGTGCTGGTGGCGGAAACCAATGCCCCGCCGAAGCCTGATGACAGCAGCGGCATTCGTGGCTGGGTGATGAAGAAGGTCATGGGCAAGGCCGGCGCTGGCGTGCCGAGCCCGAACCGCATCACCCTGCTGCGCGACGCCGATCATGATGGCGTCGCCGAGACCCGCACAGTGTTTCTGCAGAACCTCAACTCGCCGTTCGGCATGACTCTGGTCGGCAACGACCTGTACGTCGCCGATACCGATCGCCTGCTGCGCTTCAACTACGAACCCGGCGCGACCGAGATCAAGTCGCAGCCGATCAAGGTTGTTGATCTGCCGGGCGGGACGCTGAATCACCATTGGACCAAAAACGTCATTGCCAACAAGGACGGCAGCAAGCTGTACGTCACGGTCGGCTCGAACAGCAACGTCGGCGAAAATGGTCTGGACAAGGAAGAAGGCCGCGCGGCGATCTGGGAAGTTGATCGGGCGACCGGCAATCACCGCATCTTCGCCTCGGGCATCCGCAACCCCAACGGCCTGGCGTGGGAGCCTACCAGTGGCGCGTTGTGGACAGCGGTCAACGAGCGCGACGAGATCGGCAGCGATCTGGTGCCGGACTACATCACTTCCGTGAAGGACGGTGGCTTTTATGGCTGGCCTTTCAGTTATTACGGTCAGCATGTCGATGTGCGCGTTACACCGCAAAACCCGGACCTGGTGGCCAAAGCGATCGCCCCGGATTACGCGGTCGGGCCGCACACCGCCTCGCTCGGCCTGAGTTTTGCCGAGGGCAACAGCTTGCCGGCGCAGTTCAAGGAAGGTGCGTTCATCGGCCAGCACGGCTCATGGAACCGCAAACCGCACAGTGGCTACAAAGTGATTTTCGTGCCGTTTACCGGTGGCAAGCCGAGTGGCAAACCGGTGGATGTGCTGACCGGGTTCCTCGACAAGGACGAGAATGCACTCGGCCGCCCGGTGGGCGTGGTGATCGATCAGCAAGGTGGCTTGCTGGTGGCGGATGATGTTGGCAATAAGGTGTGGCGAGTGTCGGCCACGAAGTGATGCTGAATGTGACCTGAAACAACTGTGGGAGCAAGCCTGCTCGCGAATGCGGAGTGTCAGCCTCCATTGAGTTGACTGATACACCGCTTTCGCGAGCAGGCTCGCTCCCACATTAGGATTGCTGCGATTTTTACTATGGGTTATGCGCCAGATGCTCAGGCTGCAACACCCGCTTCGCACTCAGATAAGCCTTCTGCCAATACGCCTTCGACAGGCTGTCCAGCTTCACCGTGCCCCCCGTGGCCGGCGCGTGTACAAAGCGCCCCTCCCCGACGTAAATCCCCGCATGACTGACCTGCGAGCCGCCATTGGTGGCGAAGAAGATCAGGTCGCCGGTCTGCAGACCTTCCTTGCCGACATTCGGCGCCTGCATGACGATCAGCTCGCGCGTGGAGCGCGGCAGCGAAATGCCCGCCGCGTCACGGTAGACAAAACCGATCAAGCCGCTGCAATCGAATCCCGAATCTGGCGTATTGCCGCCCCAGCGATACGGCGTGCCGACCAGGCCAAGCGCGCGAAACAGCACGTCTTCAGCAGCAGGCGAAAAAGCTTGGGAGGGCCCGAATACGACCGGAGCGCGAACCACCGGCGCAGGTGGCGGTGTACGACTGGCACAGCCGCTGAGCAGCGCTGCGAAGAGCATCAAGGTGAGGCGGGCCGACATCGTCATAAGCAGAACATCCTGATCTGGCTGCGGCTTTTTCTGCCGATGGACAGAAAACAAAACCGCCTGCGTAAGCACGCAGGCGGTTTGCCATCAATATAGATTCAGGATTCTAGCGGCTACGCGGCAAACTTCAAGTAAGACTTTAACTTCACCTTGTAAAGTCTAGGTCTACTCCGTTAGCGGGAGCCTGATTGTCGCCGCGAGCGCAGCGACATCGGGGAATTACTTGCGAGCAGTGACTACCGTCGGAGCGTTGGCCAGAGCGCGTTTCGCTTCGATGAAGGTCTTGCTCCAGTAGCTGTCACCCAGGCTGTCGATGCGAACACCGCCGCTGCGACGACTGCTGGAGTGGATGAACTGGTTGTCACCGAGGTAGATCCCGGCGTGACTGACACGACCGCGACGACCGTTGGTGGCGAAGAACAGCAGATCGCCCGGCTCAAGGTTGCTGCGCGACACCAGCGGCGCATCAACGTTGATCATTTCGCGGGTCGAGCGTGGCAGGTTCATGCCAGCTTCTTCGCGAAACAGGTAACCGATGAAACCGCTGCAATCGAAACCGGCTTCAGAGGTCCCGCCGAAACGGTAACGGGTACCGATCAGGGACATGCCGCGTTCGAGGATGCTGTCGGCCAGAACAGGAAGCTGATAAGGCTTCTTGCCATTGAATTCGTTGAGTTCTTTTTCGGTGTCCAGCTCTTCCTGATAAATAACGGAAGACTGGGCCGTTGCAGAATTTTTAACCTGTTGAGGCTGCTCTTGAACTGGAGAATGAGCAGCGCAACCGTACAACAGGGTGACGAGTGCGAGAGGCACGAGGGGTGCGAAGCGCTTTAGCATGGGCACGACCGTGGCTGATAGTTGTAAAGAAGCCGAGACTATGCCCGCTATCAACCTCATTTGCAAATTCAATCGATCTTTTTGTGACTTCTCGGTTTCTCGTTTACATCTAAGCGCTTAAGCCCATTTGAACCGATACGCGGCCTGTACACCGTGCAGGAAAGCGGATTTTCTGGCGCCTGAAATATGCCAAAACTCGCTGAAAGCCGCGCCGTTACCAGCCCAGCGTTTCTTTCAGGAAGGGGATGGTCAGCTTGCGCTGAGCCTGCAACGAGGCCTGATCGAGCTGTTCGAGCAAGTCGAACAACGCACTCATGCTGCGGGTGCCGCGAGTCAAAATAAAATGCCCGACTTCGTCGGTGAGGTGCAAACCGCGACGAGATGCGCGCAATTGCAAGGCGCGCAGCTTGTCTTCATCGGAAAGTGGGCGCATCTGGAAAATCAGCGCCATAGTCAGGCGCGACTTCAAGTCAGCCAGTTTGACCGGCAATTCACGCGGAGAGGTGGAAGCGGCGATCAGCAGACGCCGACCGCTGTCCCGCAGACGGTTGAACAGATGAAACATCGCCTCTTCCCAGTCAGCCTTGCCGGCAATTACCTGCAAGTCATCCAGGCAAACCAGCTCGTACTGTTCAAGGTTGTCGAGGATTTCGACACCGCGATCCATCAACTCGGCCAACGGCAAATACACCGCCGGCTCGCCCATCTGTTCGAAACGCAAACATGCAGCCTGCAACAGATGCGTACGCCCTACGCCGTGTTTGCCCCACAGGTAGATCAGGCTTTCTGTCCAGCCGGCGTCGGCTTCGCATAGACGCTCGACATAGCCGAGTGCAGCGGCATTGGCGCCTGGGTAGTAGTTGATGAAGGTGGCGTCGTCACGCAGACGCACACCTAGGGGCAGCTGAATCGGTTTCATGCTGACTGAACAGTTCTCAAGGAACCGTTAGTGGCCTCTGTGTAAAGTTTGCGAAGTTTATACCCGTGAAGCTGAGCGCACAATGCGACAGAGTCCAAGCAAAATCAAAGGTTTGCGTTAACACGCTGGTTTTATGACAGATTCTTTGGCGCCAGCGCCTGCAGGACATGGGCCAACCCGGCTATTCGCCGGGCCGCCCTGCGCCACTACAGCTGCGGATCGTCAACGCCACTATAGATGTCGGAGTCCTTGTACAAGTCATGCACATGGCGCACCAGCACCATGATCACCGCGGCCACCGGCAACGCCAGCAGCACACCGGTGAAACCGAACAACTCGCCGCCAGCCAGAATCGCGAAGATTACCGCCACCGGGTGCAGACCGATACGATCGCCCACCAGCAACGGCGTCAACACCATGCCCTCAAGCGCCTGACCGACCATGAACACGGCGACAATGCCGACCATCGGGTACAGATCACCACCGAACTGGAACAACCCCGCAATCAGCGCTGCGCCAATGCCGATCACGAAGCCCATGTACGGCACGATCGCCGCCAGCCCCGCGATCAGACCGATCAACAGCCCCAGCTCGAGGCCGACAATCATCAGACCCGCCGCGTAAATCACGCCCAGCGCCAGCATCACCAACAACTGACCGCGAACGAACGCGCCCAGCACTTCATGGCATTCGCCGGCCAGCGCGACCACACGTTCTTCGCGATCACGCGGCAGCAGGCTGCGGATCTTGGCCATCATCACGTCCCAGTCGCGCAGCAGGTAGAAACTCACCACCGGGATCAGTACCAGATTGGCCAGCCAGCCGATCAACGCCAGACTGGAGGCCGTTGCCTGACTCAGCACCACGCCGACGATGTCGGTGGTCTGGCCCATGTGCTCGCTGATTGCGGCCTTGACCTTGTCGAACTTCCAGAAACCGTCCGACAGCCCCAGCTTCGACTGCGCCCACGGCACTGCCGTGTGCTGCAACCAGTCAAGCATCTGCGGTGCCAGTTCGTACAGTCGCAGCAACTGCTTGGCGAGCATCGGCACCAGCACCAGCATCAGCGCCGTGACGATCAGGGTGAACAGGGCAAACACCGCGATCACGCCCCAGGTGCGCGACAAACCAAGCCGTTCCAGGCGATCCACCAGTGGATCGAACAGATACGCCAGCAGCAGCGCCACCAGAAACGGCGTGAGGATCGGATGCAGCAACCAGACAAACGCGCAAAGCAGGATTACCCCACCGAGCCAGAACCAACGCCGAGTATCGGCCATGTACCACTCCTGCTTCTTCTATATAAGGAAAGACCTACCAGCGAAACCGCAGCGACGGCGCCGTCGGTGTTGGAGCCGCAACAGGCGCTGCCCCCACCACCCCAGGCTGCGGCGCTGCCACCGGAGCAGGCGTTTCGGCCGGCAACTCCTGCAACTTCGCCAGCGACAACTGCGCACGCATCTGGTCGGCACTGCCATTGACCCGATAAACGATGCGATCGCCATCAACACTTTGCAGACGCACGCCAAACGGTTCGAGTAACCGCAACAGCGCCGCGTAATGCTCCAGAGTCATGCCCTGCACTTCCAGGGTCTGCTGGCCCGAAGCACCGGGCTTGGCCACAAAACGTGGCGCCAGCCGCTCAGCCACCGCCAGCATCACCGCATCAGCGACTGCAGCCTGATCGGCGCCCTGCACGCTGCCCGCCTCTTTCTGGTCGCCCAGCCACAAATGCCACTTGGCTTGCCACTGCCCACCTTCTTCGCGGGCATGCACCGCCAGCAAGGCGTCAGCGTTGTAGCGTTCAGAGGCGCCACGCAACGGTGCCGGATCCGTGCCTTCCAGCGCTGGCGCCGTGGCAACCAATTGCTCGCTCAAGTCCGCCAACGGCAAACGCAATGGCAAGCCGCGATGTTGAGCGGCCGTGCGTAAAGGCGCGGCAGCGGCCTGACCGTCACCGACCAGGCTTGAGCCTTCGGTCGAATCGTTCAGCCACCAGCTCAGAATCGACGGGCGACTGGCGCCCCACACCGACAACCCGGCCCGACGCAGCGCCTGCTCGGTGGTCGCCGGATCGAAATCGACCTTGAGCACCTCCGGCGGCCCGGCATCGAAACCGAACTGACTGATGATTTGCTGCGGATCCTTGCGAATCGCCGCCAGCCCCGGATTCTGCGGGGCTTTCGGGTCGCCGGTAAGGCGCAACACCAGCGTATCAAGCGCCGCTTGCGTGGCGCGATCACGCTCTTCCGGTGCCTGGCCATTGACCGGCTCACGCACTTGATAAAGGCCTTTGAGGTTTTCGGCGTGACTCGCCAGGCTGATGAGAGACAAACAACCCACAAACAACAATTTACAAAAACGCATGGAGAATTCCCGTCGACAGGAGCGGCTGGAACAGGCCGCGTGAACCGGTTAAGCAAGGCTGTGACAATCTGCCATCGCAAAACATTCACACGGCAGCGGTAAGTTTTTGCACAGTGATAACGATAGACGGTTAATCGCCCCACCTTATACAGGCGTTCATACGGCTCAATTGCAAAAAATTTCCGTGGATATGGCTCTGCCCGTCGGTGCGAGGATGGCCGCTGCCCCTCAAGCCTGATAAAATCGCGCGCCTTCGCAGACCGGCAACAGCCGGGCACCTCGAAACTCGCGTGAGGCCATCGCCCCCTCGATTTCGAAGTTCCCGCTGAACTCGGTCGTTACCCCTGAATCCCCTCCCCTAAAGGCCTGGATCATGAGCAAGCAACCCTCCCTGAGCTACAAGGACGCCGGTGTAGACATCGACGCCGGTGAAGCATTGGTCGAACGCATCAAGAGCGTCGCCAAGCGCACTGCGCGCCCGGAAGTCATGGGCGGCCTGGGCGGTTTCGGCGCCCTCTGCGAAATCCCGGCCGGCTACAAGCAGCCTGTGCTGGTGTCCGGCACCGACGGCGTCGGCACCAAACTGCGTCTGGCGCTGAACCTGAACAAGCACGACAGCATCGGCATCGACCTGGTTGCCATGTGCGTGAACGACCTCGTGGTTTGCGGCGCTGAGCCACTGTTCTTCCTCGACTACTACGCCACCGGCAAACTCAATGTCGACACCGCTGCCCAGGTGGTAACCGGCATCGGCGCTGGCTGCGAACTGTCGGGTTGCTCGCTGGTTGGCGGCGAAACTGCTGAAATGCCTGGCATGTACGAAGGCGAAGACTACGACCTGGCCGGCTTCTGCGTCGGCGTCGTGGAAAAATCGGAAATCATCGACGGCTCGAAAGTGGCCACCGGTGACGCCTTGATCGCCCTGCCATCGTCCGGCCCGCACTCCAACGGCTACTCGCTGATCCGCAAGATCATCGAAGTCTCCGGCGCTGACATCGAAAACACTCAGCTCGACGGCAAACCGCTGACCGATCTGCTGATGGCCCCGACCCGCATCTACGTGAAGCCGTTGCTCAAGCTGATCAAAGACACCGGCGCCGTCAAAGCCATGGCCCACATCACCGGTGGTGGCCTGCTCGACAACATCCCGCGCGTTCTGCCAAAAGGCGCACAGGCCGTGGTTGACGTAGCTAGCTGGACTCGCCCTGCCGTGTTCGACTGGCTGCAAGAAAAAGGCAACGTTGACGAGACCGAGATGCACCGCGTGCTGAACTGCGGCGTTGGCATGGTTATCTGCGTAGCTCAGGAACACGTAGAAGTTGCACTGAACACCCTGCGTGACGCCGGCGAACAGCCTTGGGTCATCGGTCAGATCGCTGCCGCTGCCGAAGGCGCTGCTCAGGTTGATCTGCAGAACCTTAAGGCTCATTAATGTCCGCAACCTGTGATGTCGTGGTGCTGTTGTCCGGCACCGGCAGTAACTTGCAGGCTCTGATCGACAGCACGCGGACCGGCGATAGCCCGGTCCGCATCGCTGCAGTGATTTCCAATCGCGCCGACGCCTACGGCCTGCAACGCGCCAGCGACGCGGGTATCGCCACCCGCTCGCTGGATCACAAGGCATTCGAAGGTCGCGAGGCCTTCGATGCTGCCCTGATCGAACTGATCGACGAATTCAATCCGAAACTCGTGGTGCTGGCCGGTTTCATGCGCATTCTCAGCGCTGATTTCGTTCGCCACTACCAGGGTCGCCTGCTCAACATCCACCCGTCGCTGCTGCCCAAATACAAAGGGTTACACACTCATCAGCGCGCGCTGGAGGCCGGCGACACGGAGCACGGCTGCTCCGTGCACTTCGTCACCGAGGAACTCGATGGCGGACCACTGGTCGTACAGGCAGTATTACCGGTAGAGTTGCACGACACGCCGCAGAGTCTCGCGCAGCGAGTCCACGTTCAGGAACACCTGATCTACCCGATGGCAGTACGCTGGTTTGCCGAAGGCAGGCTGGCACTCGGTGAACACGGTGCTTTACTGGATGGCCAGTTACTCGCGGCCAGCGGCCACTTGATTCGAAACTAGGAGATATTATGCGTCGCGCCCTGCTCTTCGCTTGCGCTCTGCTCGCCCTGCCCTTCGCGCAGGCAGCCGAACTTCAACCGTTCTCCGCCAGCTACACCGCCGACTGGAAGCAGTTGCCCATGAGCGGCACCGCCGAGCGCAGTCTGGTCAAGGAAGCCAACGGCGTCTGGAAGCTCAGCTTCAAGGCCTCGATGATGATCGCCAGCCTGACTGAAGAAAGCACCCTGACCCTGGACAAGGACACCCTGCTGCCGCAGTCCTACCACTTCGAACGTGGCGGTCTGGGCAAAGCGAAAAAGGCTGATCTGGATTTCGACTGGAACAGCAAAATGGTCACCGGCACCGACCGTGGCGACGCGGTGAAAATCCCGCTGAACCGCGGCATGGTCGACAAGTCCACCTACCAACTGGCGCTGCAGCATGACGTCGCCGCCGGCAAGAAGACCATGAGCTATCAAGTGGTCGATGACGGCGAAGTCGATACCTATGACTTCCGCGTGCTGGGTTCGGAAAAAGTCGAAACCAAGGCCGGCCAGATCGATGCGATCAAGGTCGAGCGCGTACGCGATCCGACACAAAGCAAGCGCATCACCGTCCTCTGGTTCGCCAAGGATTGGGATTACCTGCTGGTTCGTCTGCAACAGGTTGAAACCGACGGCAAGGAGTACAACATCATGCTCCAGGACGGCACGGTCAACGGCAAAACCGTTAAAGGCAGCTGATCCGCCGCTAAAGCAAAGAGCCCCGCGAAATGCGGGGCTTTTTTTCGCCTGCGTTTAACCCGGCTTTTTGTGCCACCTTCGCCCCTCACCCCAGCCCTCTCCCGAGGGAGAGGGAGCCGACCGAGATGTCTGACCAGCTACATCGACCTGCAAGACCCAGTCGATTACGGATTCTCCAAAGCAAGATCAGGTCGGCGTAATTCTCTAATCTCCCACGGTCAGTCCCCTCTCCCCTTGGGAGAAGGCTAGGGTGAGGGGCTTTTGAAGGCAAGCCTCAAACCGAAAACTTCGCCACCATGCTGTTCAAATCCACCGCCAACCGCGACAACTCCTGACTCGCCGCACTCGTCTGATTGGCCCCCGCCGAGGTCTGCATCGCCAGATCACGAATATTCATCAGATTGCGATCCACCTCCCGCGCCACCGCCGCCTGCTCTTCCGAGGCACTGGCGATCACCAGATTGCGCTCATTGATCAGCGTGAACGCCGAGGCGATCTCTTCAAGCGCAGTCCCGGCGGCCTTGGCCAACTCGAGCGTCGAACGCGCACGCACATTGCTTTGCTGCATCGAATTGACCGCCGAATCGGTGCCCTGTTGGATGCCGCCGATCATCTGTTCAATCTCTTGCGTCGACTGCTGGGTACGATGCGCCAAGGCCCGCACCTCATCGGCCACTACCGCGAATCCGCGTCCGGCATCACCGGCCCGCGCGGCTTCAATCGCGGCGTTCAAAGCGAGCAGATTGGTCTGCTCGGCAATCGAACGAATCACGTCCAGTACCTTGCTGATGCCATGAACCTTCTGCGCCAGATCTTCGACCTGCGATGCATTGTTGGTCACGTCTTCGGCGAGTAACTCAATCGACGAAACGGTTTGCTGCACTTGTTCGCGACCATGCTGGGCGATGCGGTCGGATTCACGCGACGCCTCCGAGGTCGCCACTGCATTGCTGGCCACCTCCTCCACCGCCGCCGTCATTTGATTGACCGCCGTGGCGGCTTGCTCGATTTCCAGGCTCTGCTGGTGCAACCCGCGGGTAGCGTCTTCCGTGACGCAACTCAGCTCCTCCGAGGCCGAGGCCAATTGGCTGGAGGACTCCGAGATTTGCCGAATCGTATCGCGCAAGTTGTGCTGCATGCTCTTGAGCGCCTGAAGCAGCCGCGCCGGTTCGTCCTTGCCGCTGATGCTGATATCACCGGTCAGATCACCACCAGCCACCACCTCGGCTACGCCCAACGACTGCGCCAGCGGCAACACGATGCTGCGCGTCAGCAATAGGGCGAGGCCGATGGTGATCAGCGCGGTCACGCCGATCATCACCCCGACCCACACCCGCGAATTGATAAACACCAGTCGCGCCGCTTCTGTGGCGAGATTGGCGTTGTGTTTATTCAGCTCGACCAGTTCGCGCAGGATGACCGCGATTTCATCGGCCAACGGACTCATCTGGCCGTTGAGAATGGTCGCAGCCTCTTCCACCCGATTCTGCGCCGACAACTGCATGACTTGCGCCTGAAACTCCAGATACTGGTGCTCGGCGACTTTGAAGCGATCAAACAACTTGCGCTCTTCTGGTAATACGATCAGCACGTCATAACGCTGCTGGGCCTCACTCAGCACACCGCGCACGTCATTGAGCTTGGCGATATTCTGCTCCAGCGCCTGCGGATCACGATTGAGCAACAGGCGCATGGTCAACGCGCGCAGGCGCAGCATGTCCTGACTCATCTCGCCGACGGCCATCACACTCGGTAGCCAGTTGTTATCGACCTCATCGGACTGCGCGCGCATGTTCGACATTTGCAGCAGGGCGAACGCGCCGAGGGCAAACATCATCAACGCCAACAAACCAAACCCCAGGCCGGCGCGCGGGGCAATATTGAGACTACGGATACTCATTGCTCTGGTTCCTTCCAAAAGCGCTGCATCGACCCTGCAGCTGGTTGCTCTAGAAGGTATCGGCCTGGCGAAAATTTGCGTAAGACGAAAAGGCGATATCAAAAGGCCTTGATCGTTCGAACCGTTGGCATTAACGATTCAGCGTACTTTTGCCGGACTTGAGCCCCGTTCGCGGCAAGATCGCCAGGAAGTTATCCCGAGCGACTTTTTTCGCAACGCCTTCAGGTAACGCGTCGAGGAACGGCTTGAAGCTGCGCATTTCCTCACCGAGCTTGTTGAAGCGTCCGACCACATCCGAGCCGAGCATGAAGCGTTCCGGGTATTTCTCCACCAGCGCCAGCCACTCCGCTCGCGGCTTGCCCTGCTCGTCCAATAAATACGGGCTGAGCATGCTCCAGGACAGGTCGATAAACAGGTTGGGATAGGCTTCAAGCATGCGCGTCAGCGTAGGCAGGAGGAATTGCAGCTTCGTCTGATGCCGATGGATTTCAGCGCTGGTGCCGGCATGAGCCCAGATAAATCGCGTGTGCGGATGATTACGCAGCGGCTCTTCGATTTCCTTCAGGTACAGCGGATTTTTCTCACGCTTGGAGGTGATGTTCGAATGCAGCATCACCGGCAGATCGTTCTCGGCGGCCAGATGATAGATCTTGGTCATCGCTTCGTTGTTGGCCCGTGGCGTGTCGCCGGACGTCAGCGCTGTGAGGTCGTCATGCCGGGTGAACACCTCGCCGATGCCCTGCCACAGCCCCGGGTACAGGTCGAGCATGCGCTGGATGTGTGCGGCGGAGTTCTTGTCGTTGGGATTGAAGCCGGACAGGAACGGATGAAAGTACGGGCGCTGCTCGGGCGAAAGCTTTTGTACGGCATCAGCGACGATCACGTCAGTGGCGCTATACCAATAAGCGTCGGCGTCGTCGCCGGCGTAATAACGCGGACGCTTGGGTTCGTCTTCGTGCCATTTCTTCGCTACCGGGATACCGGAAATCATCACGTGTTCGACAGAACCGTCCTTCATCGCCGTCAGCAGTTTCGCCATGCCTGCGCTTTCCTGGAAAAAATCCACGTAATGCAGGTGCGCATCGCTGTAGGTGTATTCGCGGGCGCTGACGTTGCCGGCAAGCAGCAGAAGGCAGGCGAGACTCAAACGATACAGGGACACAAGTAATCTCCGAGAAGTAGGCATAGCCTAGACCCCACCCTGACGACAAGGGTTCATCCCGCAGGAAAGTGGAACGCGTGCCGGTGGGAATGCTCTATAACTGCAAGGTCTTTTTTGATCGAAACGACTTTTCCTACTGCCTGTGAGGTTCCCATGACTGTTACCGTCAATACCGTCTCCGCTGAAGGTTTTCGTCACACCGTACAGATTGATGACCACGAACTGTTTGCCGACGTGCCGAAATCCGCCGGCGGCGAAGGCACGGCGCCTGAGCCGCACGACTACTTCGATGCCGCCCTTGGCGCCTGCAAAGCGCTGACCCTGAAGATGTACGCGAAGAAGAAAGACATCCCGCTGACCGGCGTCGGGGTCGACGTCAAACGCGATAACAGCGAAGAACAAAAAGGCAAATACGTGCTGCACGTCACCCTCACCCTCAAAGGTGTACTCACCGATGCTCAGCGTGAGGAACTGCTGCGCGTCGCCGGCCGCTGCCCGATTCACAAACTGATGACCACGACCGACGTCAGCATCGAAACCCACGCCCCGCAAGGCTTCGATAGCCAGTAATCCTCCTCACGCCAGCGGCGGGTTATGCTTCTGGCATCACCCGCTCAGCCTGGAATGCACCATGGACACGCAACCTCTGATCATCCGCCCGCGCGCCGAAGACGTCGAAGGCCAGCCGATTCTGCGTCCGCTGCCGTCAGCCAAATGCCGCAGCGTCGGGCCTTTCGTGTTTTTTGATCACATGCTCGAGACGGTTTATCCGACGGGAAAAGGCATGAACATCCGACAGCACCCACACATCGGTCTGTCGACGCTCACCTATCTGTTTGAGGGGCAGATCCAGCACAAGGACAGCCTTGGCTCGGACCAGGTGGTCAGCGCAGGCGATGTCAGCTGGATGACCGCTGGCAGCGCGATTGCCCACGTTGAACGCACGCCTGAGCCGTTGTGGGACCAAAGCTTCACGATGCACGGCTTGCAGATCTGGCTGGCGTCGCCCAAGGATCACGAGCAGGGCCCGGGGCATTACAGCCACCACCCGGCAGCAACCTTGCCGGTGAGCGATAACCTTGGCGTACAGATTCGGATGATTGCCGGGTCAGGTTTTTGCCTGGAATCGCCGGTGCCGGTGCTTTCTCCTACGTTGTATGCAGAAGTGAAGATGCAAACGGCGACCACTCTGCTGATTCCGACCGAGCATGAAGAGCGGGCGTTGTATGTGTTGAGTGGCGATGCGCAGCTGAATGGCGAAACCATTGAAACGCATGCGCTGGTGGTGTTGCCGGCCGGGGAAGAAATGAGCCTGTTTGCCGAAAGCGATGTGCACGCGGTGGTGTTCGGCGGCGCGCCCTTGGACGGGCCTCGGCGGATCAACTGGAATTTTGTGGCGAGCGATCCGGCGGCGATCGATGAAGCGCGGCGCAAATGGGCGGCCGGGGACTGGCCGACGGTGCCGGGGGAAGTTGAGCGGATCGAGTTGCCGCGCTGAAAAGCTACCCTCACCCCAGCCCTCTCCCGGAGGGAGAGGGGGCCGACCGAGGTGTCTTCAGTCATCCATCGACCTGAGATATAGCGTCGATTATGGGCTCAGCTAAACGCAGCAGACGATTTCGGATTCACATAAGCATTTTCAGGTCGGCGGACCTCTGAAATATCCCCCAATCAGCCCCCTCTCCCTCCGGGAGAGGGTTAGGGTGAGGGGCTTTTCGCTTTTCAGCCCTTGAACACTTCATCCAGCAAGTCATGCATCGACTTGAAGGCGCGCTTGGCGGTCTTCGCGTCGTACATCATCTTGCCCGGTACATTGGCATGCGGATCAGTAAACGAGTGCACCGCACCGCCGTAGCTGAGCAACTGCCAATCCACCTTCGCCGCGTTCATCTCGTCTTCAAACGCCGGCAATTGCTCTTTCGGCACCAACGGATCGGCAGCGCCGTGCAGTACCAGCACCGAACCTTTGATGTTCTGCGCGTCGGCAGGATTCGGCGAATCCAGCGTGCCGTGGAACGATACCGCCGCCTTCACCGGCGCACCGGTGCGCGCCAGATCCAACGCACAGCAACCGCCGAAGCAGAAACCGAACACCGCTAGCTTCGACGTATCGACCGCCGCTTCGCCCTGCTTCTGCAATTGCTCGAACGCCGCTTGCATACGCTTGCGCAGGAGCGCGCGATCATCCTTCAGTGGCATCATCGCGGCACCCGCCTGATCAGCGTTTTGTGGACGCACAGCCTGGCCGTAAACGTCAGCAATCAACACCACGTAGCCCTTGGCCGCGACCGACCTGGCGATCTCTTCGGCACCGGCGCTGACGCCCATCCAGTTCGGCGCCATCAACAAACCCGGACGCGCGTCTTTGTGCTCGGCGTCGAACGCCAGACGACCTTCATAAGGCTGGCCGTCGATCTGATAGACCACGGAACGTACAGTGACTTGGCTCATTTCTGACTCCTGATTGGTTAAACACCAGAATGAAAAAACCCGCCGAAGCGGGTTTTTCAACAGCTTGGTTAAACCGACAGTTCAACCAGCAGCTTGTTCAGACGGGTCACGTAAGCGGCCGGGTCTTTCAAGCTTTCGCCAGCCGCGAGGGCGGCCTGATCGAAGAGGATGTGCGACAGGTCGCCAAAACGCCCTTCGTTCTGCTCGCCGTCGAGTTTCTCGATCAGCGGGTGGCTTGGGTTGAATTCGAAGATCGGCTTCGAGTCCGGCACTTTCTGCCCACTGGCTTCGAGGATCTGACGCATTTGCAGACCTAGATCCTGCTCGCCAATGGCCAGGATGGCCGGCGAATCAGTCAGACGATGGGATACGCGGACTTCAGCCACGGAATCGCCCAGCGCGGTTTTCAGACGCTCAACCAGACCTTCTTTGGACTTGGCGACCTCTTCTGCGGCTTTCTTGTCCTCTTCCGAGTCCAGGTTGCCCAGATCGAGATCACCACGTGCCACGTCAACGAAAGTCTTGCCGTCGAATTCGCTGAGGTAGCTCATCAGCCACTCGTCGATGCGATCCGTCAGCAGCAGCACTTCGATGCCTTTCTTGCGGAAGACTTCCAGGTGCGGGCTGTTCTTGACCTGCGCGTAGGTTTCGCCGGTGAGGTAGTAGATCTTGTCCTGACCTTCCTTGGCGCGTGCCAGGTAGTCGGCCAGACCGACGATCTGCTCGCCGTCGTCGCCATTGGTCGATGCGAAACGCAGCAGACCGGCAATTTTCTCTTTGTTGGCGAAATCTTCTGCCGGGCCTTCTTTCATGACCTGACCGAAGTTCTTCCAGAAGCCTTTGTATTGCTCAGGCTCGTTTTTCGCCAGTTTTTCCAGCATGTCGAGCACGCGCTTGGTCAGCGCGGTTTTCATCGAATCGATGATCGGGTCTTTCTGCAGGATCTCACGCGACACGTTCAGCGACAGGTCGTTGGAGTCGACCACGCCTTTGATGAAGCGCAGGTACAGCGGCAGGAACGACTCGGCCTGATCCATGACGAACACGCGTTGCACATACAGCTTCAGGCCTTTCGGCGCTTCACGCTGGTACAGATCGAACGGCGCGCGGGCCGGCACGTACAGCAGCGAGCTGTACTCAAGCTTGCCTTCAACCTTGTTGTGGCTCCAGGCCAGCGGGTTTTCAAAGTCGTGCGCGATGTGCTTGTAGAACTCCTGGTATTCCTCGTCCTTCACTTCAGTGCGCGGACGGGTCCACAGGGCGCTGGCGCGGTTGACGGTTTCCCATTCAACGGCCGGAGTCTCTTCACCTTCGGCTGCTGTAACTTCTTTTGGCAACTCGATCGGCAACGCGATGTGGTCGGAGTACTTCTTGATGATGTTGCGCAGACGCCAGCCATCGGCGAATTCGTCTTCACCGGATTTCAGGTGCAGAACGATGCGGGTACCGCGCTCTGGCTTGTCGATGGTGGCGACTTCGAACTCGCCCTCGCCTTTCGACGACCAGTGCACGCCTTCGCTGGCCGGAGTGCCGGCACGACGGCTGTACACGTCAACTTTGTCGGCAACGATGAAGGCAGAGTAGAAGCCGACACCGAACTGGCCGATCAGGTGCGAATCCTTCTTCTGATCGCCCGAGAGATTCTTCATGAAATCGGCGGTGCCCGATTTGGCGATGGTGCCCAGGTGGGTGATCACATCGTCACGGTTCATGCCGATACCGTTGTCTTCGAGGGTGACGGTCTTGGCGTCCTTGTCGAAGCTCACACGGATTTTCAGATCAGCGCCGCCCTCAAGCAACTCTGGCTTGGCCAGGGCTTCGAAGCGCAGTTTGTCGACAGCGTCAGAGGCGTTCGAGATCAATTCGCGAAGGAAGATTTCCTTGTTGGAATACAGCGAATGGATCATGAGGTGCAGCAGCTGCTTTACCTCGGTCTGGAAGCCCAGGGTTTCCTTTTGAGTTTCCACACTCATGGTCATCAAACTCCAATCAGATGGCAGTGGCCGCGACCCGAAATGGTCGGCGGCGGGTTGTCTTGTGAGTTTGGGGCGCTGTTCAGGATTTCAAGGGCTCATCGATTTTGAAGTGCGCACGAGCGGTGGCAATCGGTTCGCTTTCGGTGCTTTGCCAGGCGGTGATGGCGACGTTGGCCACGCGACGCCCCTGACGGCACACCTGACATTTGGCCCAGGTATCGCGGAACTGCCCGGCGCGCAGGTAATCGAGGGAGAAGTCGATAATCTTCGGTACTCCGGGTGCGCCGGTGAAAATCAGCAGATGCAGCGCGGCGGCCAGCTCCATGAACCCGGCAATCACCCCGCCGTGGATCGCGGGCAATAAAGGGTTACCAATGTTGTCCTTGTTAGCCGGCAGCTTGAACAGCAGTTCATCACCGACACGCGAACACTCGATGCCGATCAGCCCGGCGTAGGGAATCAACTTCAGCAACGGCGCGTAATCACCTTGTGCATGGGCCTGCTGCAGTTGCTGCTTGAGATCATCGCTCACTGCCGCTCTCCCTTTATCGCGCCGCCGAAACCTTTGGTGCCTTTGAGACCCTTGCCCATGCGCATAAAGGTGCCGACCACATGAGCGATAGGCTGTTCGGGGTCGTCCTGATAAGCGAAACCACGGGCAAAAATCACATCAGTGGTCACCCGATAGCACTGGGCGAAGCCATACACATCCTTGTTCGGCTCCGCCGCGTGCATGTAGTCGATGCGCAGATCGAGGGTCGGGCAGACCTCGAATTCCGGCAATACGCACAGGGTCGACATCCCGCAGGCCGTGTCCATCAATGAAGTAATCGCACCACCATGGATGACACCGGTTTCCGGATTTCCGACGATTTTCGGGCTGTACGGCAGAATCACCGTGAGCCCTTCGCAGGAGGCGCCGTGCACCTGTAAACCAAGGACCTGGCAGTGTCGCAACGCAGAAAGAAACCGCGTTGCACGCTCAAAAACGGTGTTTTCAGCCATTTGATAATTACTCTCGTTAGAGCCTTTTGCCAGTAGTGAGCAAAACAGCAAAAGTTCCGTATAAAAACAAACTTATATATCTGAAAGAAATGAGGAACTTAACCTGTAGCGCCAGGTTCTTAAGGCCAGTAGTTATTTTCCATAAGGAGAAACACCCCATGCGTAAGACTTTAGCTATTGCCTTGATGTTGACCGCTTCCCTCGGTCTCGCTGCCTGCGATAAAAAATCCGAGGACAAAGCTCAAGATGCAAACCAACATGCTGAACAAGCTCAGCAAGACATGAACAAAGCTCAGGATAAAGTGAACGACGCTGCGAAAGAAAACGCCGAAGCTGCCAAAGCTCAGGCCGAATCTAACGCTGCTGCACAAGAAGAAGCTGCCAAGAAGCAATAATTTGCTTTTTGCTGCAGAAAAAGAAAACCCGCCAAGTGCGGGTTTTCTTTTGCCTGTCATTTAGGGTCGTGCTCGCCTTAGAGCAAGACAGTTCTAAAAGTCGGACTAATCATAAGCAACAGCGAACAGACTAAACCAACTAGCCAGACCAGACTGCGCAGCTTGGGCAGATCGGCCAGATAGAACCACAGGTAGAGGATTCGCGCGATCACGAAGATGATCGCCAATGTATCGATCAGCCAGCCTGCCGTTTGCGTGGTGTGCGCCATCAACACACCGACTGCGAACAAGATGAATGCTTCGATACTGTTCTGGTGAGCCGCCAGCGCCCGCGCGCCGTAGCCGGTCAGTTGCGCCTGTTGCTGTCGCGGCAAGTGGTTGTTGTAACCGCCCTGCTCTTTCATCGCTTTGCCCACCGGCATACGCGCGATATAGATCATCAGTGCACTGATAAACACACACCAGAACGGAATACTCATCAAGCAGCCTCTTTGTTCGCCTCGGGGATGGGCGCCTCTGTAGGGGTATAGACCATTACATCGAGAACGTCGGAATGAAACTCGCGCCGATACAAGACCAATACCACCCCGGCGCTCATCAGCATGAACAGCCACGGGCTGACGAACCAGGCCAGCATGGTCATGCCGAAGTAGTAAGAGCGCAGCCCGAAGTTGAACTGGTTGGCTGCCATCGAAATCACCCGCGCCGCCCGCGCAGCGAAGGCCTTGCGCTCCTGTTCGGAAACATGTCGTTCACCGATCATCGGCGCCGAGCCAACCAGCACGGCCGCGAAGTTGTACTGACGCATGCACCAACTGAAGGTGAAGAACGCGTAGACGAACACCATCGCCAGACACAGCAACTTGATTTCCGACATGCCCTGCGACGCCTGCTGCACCATCGGGATGTCTGCCAGCAACGACACTGCCCGCTCGGACGCGCCAAGCACGGTGAGAATACCGGCGAGGATGATCAGCGTGCTGGAGGCGAAGAATGAGGCATTGCGTTCCAGGTTGCCGATCACACTGGCATCGGCAATGCGGTTGTCGCGCAGCAGCATGCGGCGCATCCAGTCTTCGCGGTACAGGTGCAGCACACTGGCCAGACACGCTGTATCGCGCCCCTTCCAAGAGGCATAACGGGTATAACCACCCCAGCAGATGACAAACCAGACGGCGGCGAGCAGGTGGATCAGGTTGGCTTGGATGAACGACATGCAATTCCTTGTGAGGTGTGTACACGGCACTGATTACTTGTGGGAGCGAGCCTGCTCGCGAAAGAGTTGTGTCTGCCGCCATCAATGTTGCGTGATACGCCGCTTTCGCGAGCAGGCTCGCTCCCACATTAAGATTTCGGCAACCTTTCGACGTTAGCTCAGGGAAAAAGACACTGCCTGACGCGCATAAAAAATGCCCCGTATCGATTGATACGGGGCATTTCTGTTTAAGCGTTGAAGACCCGCTTGTGGCGGGTCAGACAACATCAGGCAACCGCTTCGCTGCGCTTGCCCAGCAGGCGATCGCAAACCACCGCGACCACCAGGGTCATCACACACGGCACCAGCCATGCCAGGCCCTGCTCGCTCAGCGGCAGATGGGACAACTGCGACGGCATCCAGTCGGCCAGACCCGCACCTTTCAGCGCGTCGATGGTGCCGAACACGAACGACACCAGCATCACCGGACCGAGAATGCGGCCGTGCTCATGCCAGAAGTCTTTGCAGAAGCTCAGCGCGACCAGCACGATGCACGGCGGATAGATCGCAGTGAGCACCGGAATCGAAAACGCGATCAGCTTGGTCAGGCCCAGGTTGGACACCAGCAGCGAGAACGCCGCCAGAATGATCACCAGGGTCTTGTAGGACAGTGGCAGCACACGGCTGAAGTATTCAGCGCAAGCACACGTCAGACCAACCGCTGTCACCAGACAGGCGAGCGAGATCAGCACCGCGAGGAAACCGCTGCCCAGCGAACCGAAGGTGTGTTGCACATAGGCGTGCAATACCGCTGCGCCGTTGGTCGCGCCTACGGCCACTTCATGGCTGCCGGAACCGAGGCGGAACAGGCTGACATACACCAGCGCCAGACCGACACCGGCGATCAGGCCGGCGATAATCGCGTAACGGGTGATCAGCGCCGGCGACTCGACGCCACGGGAGCGGATCGCGTTAACGATGACGATGCCGAACACCAGTGCACCGAGGGTATCCATGGTCAGGTAACCATTGATGAAACCCTGGGAGAACGGTGCCGCCACGTACTCAGGCGTGCCATGGCCGATGTCACCCGCCGGCAAGGCAAATGCCGCGATACCGAGCACCGCCAGCGCGATGATCTTCAATGGTGCAAGGAAGCGGCCAACGGTGTCCAGCAAACGCCCAGGGTAGAGCGAGATGAAGAACACCAGCAGGAAGTACACCGAGCTGTAGAGGAACAGCGCCAGCGGGCTTTCGCCGGTCAACGGCGCCAGACCCACTTCGAAGGATACGGTCGCGGTACGCGGGGTGGCGAACAACGGGCCGACCGCCAGGTAGCACGCTGCAGCCAGAATGCCGCCAGCGATCTTGCCGATCGGGCTGCTCAGCGCATCCATCGCCCCACCAACCTTGGCCAGTGCGACGACGGTGATCACCGGCAGACCCACCGCAGTGATCAGGAAGCCCAGTGCAGCCATCCAGACGTGAGGTCCGGCCTGCAAGCCCACGATCGGCGGGAAGATGATGTTGCCAGCCCCAACGAACAGGGCAAATGTCATAAAGCCAAGTGCCAGGATGTCCTGACCTTTCAAAACTTTCATTAAGGTAATACCACACTACTGAATCGGAATTTAGAGGGGGATTGCCCTGTGTAATTAGGGAAATGCTGTCGATCCGTATGGGACTGACCCTTAAAGCGCGTTGCATGCCTTGTGGGCGGCAGACGCAAAAATGGCTGCTAGCCTAACGAATTTGGCCTGCGAACGCACTGTTAGAGGGCGAACTATCCGATACGCGACGTTTCCGTGTCGCGTTTATGTATGAAAAGCAGCTGCAAGCTACAAGTTTCAAACTGCAAGAAAAAAGCTTGTCGCCTGAAACTTGTAGCTTGTAGCTGCTCTTGAACGACAAAGGCCACCCGAAGGTGGCCTTTGTTTGGTGAAGCGTCAGCTAAGCGCGAGGCTTACTTGACAGCCCAACCGGTCAGCTCGGCCAGGGCCTTGCCGATGTCTGCCAGCGAACGCACGGTTTTCACGCCTGCGTCTTGCAGCGCAGCGAATTTCTCGTCTGCAGTGCCTTTGCCGCCAGAGATGATTGCGCCAGCATGGCCCATGCGCTTGCCCGGAGGAGCAGTCACACCAGCGATGTAGGAAACAACCGGCTTGGTCACGTGTGCCTTGATGTAGGCAGCCGCTTCTTCTTCAGCCGAACCGCCGATCTCACCGATCATTACGATCGCTTCGGTCTTCGGGTCTTCCTGGAACAGCTTCAGGATGTCGATGAAGTTCGAACCCGGGATCGGGTCACCACCGATGCCGACGCAAGTCGACTGACCGAAACCAGCGTCAGTAGTCTGCTTCACAGCTTCGTAGGTCAGGGTGCCGGAACGCGAAACGATACCAACCTTGCCTGGCAAGTGAATATGACCTGGCATGATGCCGATCTTGCATTCGCCTGGGGTGATCACGCCAGGGCAGTTAGGGCCGATCAGGACTACGCCCAGCTCGTCGCACTTAACTTTGGCGTCCAGCATGTCCAGGGTAGGAATGCCTTCGGTGATGCAGACGATCAGCTTGATGCCGCCGAATGCCGCTTCCAGGATCGAATCTTTGCAGAAAGGAGCCGGAACGTAGATCACGCTGGCGGTAGCGCCAGTGGCTTCTACTGCGTCTTTAACGGTGTTGAACACTGGCAGACCCAGGTGCTCGGTGCCGCCTTTGCCTGGAGTTACGCCGCCAACCATCTTGGTGCCGTATTCGATGGCTTGCTGGGTGTGGAAACTACCTTGCGAACCGGTAATACCCTGGCAGATAACTTTGGTGTCTTTATTGATCAGGACGCTCATTATTTGCCCTCCGCAGCTTTGACAACTTGTTGAGCAGCGTCGGTCAGGCTGGTAGCAGCGATGATGTTCAAACCGCTTTCTGCCAGTACTTTAGCGCCCAGCTCAGCGTTGTTGCCTTCAAGGCGAACAACAACCGGGATTTTCACGCCGACTTCTTTCACAGCGCCGATGATGCCTTCGGCAATCATGTCGCAGCGAACGATGCCGCCGAAGATGTTGACCAGTACTGCAGCGACGTTGGTGTCGGACAGAATGATCTTGAACGCTTCAGTTACGCGTTCTTTGGTAGCGCCACCACCTACGTCGAGGAAGTTGGCTGGCTTGCCGCCATGCAGGTTGACGATGTCCATGGTACCCATGGCCAGGCCAGCACCGTTGACCATGCAGCCGATGTTGCCTTCCAGTGCTACGTAGTTCAGTTCGAACTTGGCAGCGTGCGCTTCGCGCGGATCGTCTTGCGACGGATCGTGGAAAGTCTTCAGCTTAGGCTGACGGTACATTGCGTTGGCGTCGATGTTGATCTTGGCGTCCAGGCAGTGCAGATCGCCATCAGCCTTGATCACCAGCGGGTTCACTTCCAGCAGAGCCAGGTCGTGATCCTTGAACAGTTTGGCCAGACCTACGAAGATCTTGGCGAACTGAGCAACCTGCTTGCCTTCCAGACCCAACTGGAATGCCAGCTCGCGACCCTGGAATGGCTGAGCGCCAACCAGTGGATCGATAGTGGCTTTCAGAATTTTTTCTGGAGTGTCGTGAGCGATTTTCTCGATGTCCACGCCACCTTCGGTGGAAGCCATGAACACGATGCGACGGCTCGAACGGTCAACGACAGCGCCCAGGTACAGCTCTTTAGCGATATCAGTGCACGATTCAACCAGGATCTTGGTGACTGGCTGGCCATTGGCGTCAGTCTGGTAAGTCACCAGACGCTTGCCCAGCCACTGCTGTGCGAAGGCTTTGGCGTCTTCTTTGCTGCGAACCAGCTTGACGCCGCCCGCTTTACCGCGACCACCGGCGTGGACCTGGGCTTTGACAACCCACTCGCTGCCGCCGATTTTGTCGCAAGCTTCTGCTGCTGCTTCCGGGGTGTCTACTGCGTAACCAGTGGAAACTGGCAGGCCGTATTCAGCGAACAGCTGCTTACCCTGATACTCGTGAAGATTCATGCTTTTTACCGTCTTCGTTAGGTACTGCGCATTCGGCGCTGCGCTCGTTTGAGTGCCGCGCCACCTGTGACTGCTGCTTGCGTAGCCTTTCCGGATACCCGGTGCAGCTACGCAAGACTGCGTCCAGCGGACATTCCGCGGTGAGACTTGCTCGCAAGGCTCACGACGGGCCGTTACCGCCGTGGTTTCTTATTGTCTATTAACGCTTCTTGCGGTTGGCAATGTGGATGGCGCCGCCATTCACAGCCAGAGCAGCTTCGTGCAAGGCTTCAGACAGGGTCGGATGGGAGAAAACCATCATGCCCAGGTCTTCAGCGCTAGTGCCGAATTCCATACCGATCGCGCCCTGCTGAACGAGTTCTGCAGCGCTCGGGCCAATCACGTGCACGCCCAATACGCGGTCGGTCTTGGCATCAGCGATGACCTTGACGAAACCACCGGTATCGTTGGCGGCCATGGCACGGCCGGAAGCGGCGAACGGGAAGGTGCCGACGTTAACTTCAACGCCTTCAGCTTTCAAGGCCTGCTCGGTTTTGCCAACCCACGCGATTTCCGGGTGAGTATAAATAACCGAAGGGATCAGGTCATAGTTCATCTGGGCTTTGTGGCCCTTGATGCGCTCGACAACCATGATGCCTTCTTCCGAAGCTTTGTGAGCCAGCATCATGCCGCGAACCACGTCACCGATGGCGAAAACGCCCGGTACGGTGGTCGCGCAGTGATCGTCAACGTGCACGAAACCGCGCTCGTCGAGGGTCACGCCGCTGTCGGCAGCCAGCAGATCAGTGGTCACCGGACGGCGACCAACGGCCACGATCAGCTTGTCGAACGTGATGGTCTGTTCGCCGTTGGCATCGGTGTAGTTCACAACGACTTCGTCGCCGTTCACTTTCGAGCCGGTGACGCGAGCGCCCAGCTTGATGTCCAGACCCTGTTTGGTCAGGGTTTTCAGCGCTTCCTTGGAAACAGCGGTGTCCGCTGCCATCAGGAAAGTGTCCAGCGCTTCGAGGACAGTCACTTCTGCACCCAGACGCGACCATACCGAACCCAGTTCCAGACCGATCACGCCAGCGCCGATCACGCCCAGACGTTTTGGTACGGACTGGAATTCCAGTGCGCCAGTCGAATCAACGATGACTTTCTGATCAACCGGAGCCGGTGGAATGTCGATCGGACGCGAACCTGGAGCGAGGATGACGTTTTCAGCTTCGATGACTTCAACCGAGCCGTCTGGCTTGGTGACTTCGACTTTCTTGCCAGCCAGCAGTTTGCCGTGGCCCTGGATCGAAGTAACGCCGTTGGCCTTGAACAGGGTGGCAACGCCGCCGGTCAGGTTCTTGACGATGCCAGCCTTGCGGCCAACCATCGCAGCGACGTCCATTTTGACTTCGCCAGTCGAGATACCGTGAACGTTGAAGCTTTCTTTCGCTTCCTTGTATTTCCAGGAGCTGTCGAGCAGCGCCTTGGAAGGAATGCAGCCGACGTTCAGGCAGGTGCCGCCCAGGGCTTGCTTGCCTTCAGCGTCGGTGTACTTCTCGATGCAGGCAGTGGTCAGACCCAGCTGCGCGGCCTTGATGGCAGCTACGTAACCGCCAGGGCCGGCACCGATCACTACTACGTCAAATTTCTGCGACATTCAAAAAATCCTCTTTAGCGAAAAGCTTCAAGCCGCGCGCTCCAAGCCAAGCTGCCTTTTCCTGCAGCTTGAAACTTGAAGCCCGCAGCTGCTTCTATCAGATATCCAGCAACAGACGAGCCGGATCTTCCAGCAGGTTCTTGATGGTCACCAGGAAGGTTACAGCTTCTTTGCCATCGATCAGACGGTGATCGTAGGACAGCGCCAGGTACATCATCGGACGAATAACGACCTGACCGTTGATGGCCATAGGACGCTGGATGATGTTGTGCATGCCCAGAATCGCTGCCTGCGGCGGGTTGACGATCGGGGTCGACATCATCGAACCGAAGGTACCACCGTTGGTGATGGTGAAGGTACCACCGGTCATCTCGTCCATCGACAATTTGCCGTCACGGGCTTTCTTGCCGAAAGTGGCGATGCCGCCTTCGATTTCAGCCAGGCTCATCAGTTCGGCGTTACGCAGAACCGGAACCACCAGACCGCGGTCGCTGGAAACAGCAACACCGATGTCGGCGTAGCCGTGGTAAACGATGTCGCCACCGTCGATCGACGCGTTGACAGCCGGGAAGCGTTTCAGCGCTTCGGTAGCCGCTTTGACGAAGAACGACATGAAGCCCAGGCGTACGCCGTTGTGGGACTTCTCGAACAGGTCCTTGTACTTCGAACGCAGGGCCATGACTTCGGTCATGTCGACTTCGTTGAACGTGGTCAGCATCGCCATGTTCGACTGTGCTTCAACCAGACGCTTGGCCACGGTGGCACGAACGCGGGTCATCGGCACGCGCTTCTCGATGCGGTCGCCAGCGGCGAACACTGGAGCGGCAGCCGAAGGAGCAGCAGCCTTGGCAGGTGCAGCAGCCGGAGCAGCTTTCTTGGCAGCAACAGCAGCCACCACGTCTTCCTTGGTCACACGACCGCCCTTGCCGGTGCCGGCAACGGAAGCGATGTTGATGCCGTTTTCTTCAGCCAGCTTGCGCGCAGCCGGTGCAGCAACAGGATCGTCTTCGCCTTCGGCAGCAGCCGGAGCAGCGGCAGCAGCGGCCGGAGCAGCAGCGGCGGCTGGCGCAGCGGCAGCAGCGCCACCCGCTTCGATGGAGCCCAGCACTTCGTCGGACAGAACGGTGTCGCCTTCGTTCTTGACGATTGCGCCCAGCACGCCATCAGCGGTAGCCAGCACTTCCAGTACGACTTTGTCGGTTTCGATGTCGACGATCAGATCGTCGCGCTTGACAGCGTCGCCCGGTTTTTTGTGCCAGGTGGCAACGGTGCCATCGGCAACCGATTCCGGGAAAGTGGGGGCTTTGATCTCGATAGCCATTATCTGTGGTTCCTTAAATTCGGTTTCAGGTGCGCGAAGGCGTTAAACAGTAAACGCGTCTTGCAGGAGTTTTTCCTGCTGCTCGGCGTGCATCGATGCGTAACCACAAGCAGGTGCAGCAGAAGCCTCGCGGCCCGCGTACTCAAGTACGAGAGACTTGTCGAGGTTAGCGATGCTGCGACGCAAGTGGTGCTGGCTGCAGTACCAGGCGCCCTGGTTCATCGGCTCTTCCTGACACCAAACGGCATGTTTGACGTTGGTGTATGGAGCCAGGACTTCTTTCAAGTCGTCCTCAGGGAACGGATACAGCTGCTCGATCCGCACGATGGCGATATCGTCACGGCCTTCGGCACGGCGTTTTTCCAGCAGGTCGTAGTAGACCTTGCCGCTACACAGAACAACGCGCTCGACCTTTTTCGGGTCCAGTGCATCGATTTCCGGGATCACGGTCTGGAACGAACCTTCGGCCAGATCTTCCAGGGTCGAGATAGCCAGTTTGTGGCGCAGCAGCGACTTCGGCGTCAGCACTACCAGCGGCTTGCGCAGCGGGCGAATCACCTGACGGCGCAGCAAGTGGTAGATCTGGGCCGGGGTGGTCGGCATGCACACCTGAATGTTGTGCTCGGCGCACAGCTGCAGGTAACGCTCAAGACGTGCCGAGCTGTGCTCAGGGCCCTGACCTTCGTAGCCGTGTGGCAGCAGCATGGTCAGACCGCAGAGACGGCCCCACTTGTGCTCGCCGCTGGTGATGAACTGGTCGATAACAACCTGTGCACCGTTGGCGAAGTCGCCGAACTGGGCTTCCCAGATCACCAGCGCGTTTGGCGTGGTGGTCGAGTAACCGTATTCGAAGGCCAGTACTGCTTCTTCCGACAGGAACGAGTCGTACAGGTCAAAACGTGGCTGACCGTCGTACAGGTTCTGCAGCGGAATGTAGGTGCCCGCGTCTTTCTGGTTGTGCAGCACAGCGTGACGGTGCGAGAACGTACCGCGGCCGATGTCCTGACCGGTCATGCGGATCGGGTGACCTTCGAACGCCAGGGTCGCGTACGCCATGGTTTCGGCGTAACCCCAGTTGATCGGCAGGCCGCCGGCTTGCATCTTCTGACGGTCTTCGTAGATCTTCGCGACCTGACGCTGAACCACGAAGCCTTCCGGAATTTCCAGCAGCTTGGCGGACAGTTCTTGCAGGGTCTTCAGATCGAAACGAGTGTCGTGACGAGCAGTCCAGGCGTGGCCCAGATACGGACGCCAGTCCACGAACAGCTCTTTGTTCGGCTCTTTGACCAGCGATTTCACCACGTGCAGACCGTTGTCCAGCGCGTTGCGGTATTCGTCGACTTTCGCCTGAACACGCTCTGCGTCCAGTACACCGCCCTGGGTCAGACGATCAGCGTACAGCTCACGGGTGGTGCGCTGTTTGGTGATCTGCTGATACATCAGAGGCTGGGTACCGCTTGGCTCGTCGGCCTCGTTGTGGCCGCGACGACGGTAGCAGACCAGGTCGATCACCACGTCACGCTTGAACTGCATGCGGTAGTCGATGGCCAGCTGGGTCACGAACAACACGGCTTCCGGATCATCACCATTCACATGGAGGATCGGCGCCTGGATCATCTTCGCAACGTCGGTGGCGTACTCGGTGGAACGCGAGTCCAGCGGGTTGCTGATGGTGAAACCAACCTGGTTGTTGATGACGATGTGCACGGTGCCGCCGGTCTTGAAACCGCGGGTCTGCGACATCTGGAAGGTTTCCATGACCACGCCCTGACCTGCGAATGCAGCGTCACCGTGGATGGAGATCGGCAGAACCTTCTCACCGGTCGGGTCGTTACGACGATCCTGACGGGCGCGCACCGAACCTTCTACCACCGGGGAAACAATTTCCAGGTGGGACGGGTTGAATGCCATGGCCAGGTGAACTTCACCGCCGGTGGTCATTACGTTGGACGAGAAGCCCTGGTGGTATTTAACGTCACCGGAACCCAGCTCGACCTTCTTCTTGCCTTCGAACTCGTCGAACAGCTCGCGCGGGTTCTTGCCGAAGGTGTTGACCAGCACGTTCAGACGGCCACGGTGGGCCATGCCGATGACGACTTCCTTGGTGCCGTAGGAACCGGAACGCTGGATCAGTTCGTCGAGCATCGGAATCAGGCTTTCGCCGCCTTCCAGACCGAAACGCTTGGTGCCCGGGTATTTGGTGCCCAGGTATTTTTCCAGGCCTTCACCGGCAGTCACGCGCTCAAGCAGGTGACTCTTGATGTCGGCGGAGTACGTCGGACGACCACGCACGCTTTCCAGACGCTGCTGGAACCACTGGCGCTGCTCGGAATCGGTGATGTGCGTAAATTCAGCGCCGATGGTGCGGCAATATGTCTGCTGCAACGCTTCGTGAATTTCGCGTAGGCTCGCTTCCTCTTTGCCGATGAACAGGTCGCCGGCACGGAAGGTCGTATCAAGATCGGCATTGGTCAAGCCGTAATGATTGATCGACAGGTCTGCAGGTGCAGGACGCTGCCACAGTCCCAGCGGGTCAAGCTGGGCTGCCTGGTGGCCACGCATACGGTAGGCCTGGATCAATCGCAACACTTCAACTTGCTTCTTCTCGTGCTCACTGCTCACGCTGCCGGCGGAAACCGGTTGGGCGCGGCGCTGGTTCTTTGCCAGCAGCACGAAATGATCGCGAATCGTGGAGTGCGAAACATCAGTGGCAGAGTTGCCGTCGGCAGGCAACTTCTGAAAGTAGGTGCGCCACTCTTCTGGCACAGCGTTAGGGTCGTGCAGGTAGAGCTCATAAAGCTCTTCCACATAGGCAGCGTTTCCACCTGAAAGGTAGGCGCTGTTCCACATGCGCTGCATCACGCTTTCTTGCATGCTTGGTCACCCTCGGTTAGGGGAACACCATCGGTGTCGACACCGAGCAAACTTGCAGAAGTCCGAATGCAGCGACTAAAACAAGCCACTTAGGATCACACTGATAGTCCGGGTACCAGCCCGGATGCCCCTGCTTGTCTCATTTCTTCAAAATAAGAGCGGCAGCTTGTGGCTACTGCTCTGGTTATAGCCATGACGCGGGTTGAAGCCCGCGCCACAGCCTCTACGGTACAGCGGTTACAGCAGCTGAATCACACGCCGCTCGAAAGCAGCATGTTACGGATGTGACCGATGGCCTTAGTCGGGTTCAGGCCTTTCGGACATACGTTGACGCAGTTCATGATGCCCCGGCAGCGGAAGACGCTGAACGGGTCATCGAGCGAAGCCAGACGCTCGTTGGTCTTGGTGTCACGACTGTCTGCCAGGAAGCGGTAGGCTTGCAGCAGTGCAGCTGGACCCAGGAACTTGTCCGGGTTCCACCAGAAGGACGGGCAAGAGGTCGAGCAGCAAGCGCACAGGATGCACTCGTACAGACCGTCGAGCTTTTCGCGCTCTTCTGGCGACTGCAGACGCTCGATGGCCGGAGCCGGCGTGTCGTTCTGCAGGTAAGGCTTCACCTTCTCGTATTGCTTGTAGAAGATGCTCATATCGACGACCAGGTCACGGATAACCGGCAAACCTGGCAACGGACGAACGATCAGCTTGTTACCTTTTACAACGGCGGACAGCGGCGTGATGCATGCCAGACCGTTCTTGCCGTTGATGTTCATGCCGTCGGAGCCGCAGACGCCTTCACGGCAAGAGCGACGATAGGAGAAACCCTCGTCCTGCTCTTTGATCAGCGCCAGCACGTCCAGCACCATCAGGTCTTTACCACCGGTATCGACCTGGAATTCCTGCATGAACGGCGCAGCGTCCTGATCAGGGTTGTAGCGATAAACACTGACATTCAACATGGCGGTCACCCTTAATAAGTCCGGACTTTAGGTTCGAAAGTCGGAACAGTCTTCGGCGAGAAGTTCACGGCACGCTTGGTGACGCGCTTGTCACCCGGGAAGTACAGGGTGTGGCACAGCCAGTTTTCGTCATCACGATCTTCAAAGTCTTCACGGGCGTGTGCGCCGCGGGACTCTTTACGTACTTCGGCCGCGATGGCGGTAGCTTCAGCCACTTCCAGCAGGTTTTGCAGTTCCAGCGCTTCGATACGTGCAGTGTTGAAGGCCTGCGACTTATCGTTGATCTTCACGTTGGCGATACGCTTGCGCAGATCGGCCAGCTGAGCGATACCCTTCTGCATGTATTCGCCAGTACGGAATACACCGAAATAGTTCTGCATGCAGCTCTGCAGCTCGCGACGCAGGGTAGCGACGTCTTCGCCGTCGGTACGGTTGTTCAGTGCGTTCAGGCGCGACAGGGCAGCTTCGATATCGGCTTCGGTAGCGTCGTCGTATTCGATGCCGTCGGTCAGTGCTTTTTCCAGGTGCAGGCCGGCAGCGCGGCCGAATACCACCAGGTCGAGCAGCGAGTTGCCGCCCAGACGGTTGGCACCGTGCACCGATACGCAAGCCACTTCACCGACCGCGAACAGACCTGGGATGATCTTATCCACGCCATCGGCGTCCTGGGTGATCGCCTGGCCATGAATGTTGGTGGCAACGCCGCCCATCATATAGTGGCAAGTCGGAACAACCGGAACCGGCGCAACAACCGGGTCAACGTGAGCGAAAGTCTTCGACAGTTCGCAGATGCCTGGCAGACGACTGTGCAGCACTTCCTCGCCCAAGTGGTCGAGTTTGAGCATTACGTGGTCGCCATTCGGACCACAACCGTTGCCGGCGATGATTTCCTTAACCATCGAACGAGCAACCACGTCACGACCGGCAAGGTCTTTGGCGTTCGGAGCATAACGCTCCATGAAACGCTCGCCGTGCTTGTTGATCAGGTAACCACCTTCACCACGGCAACCTTCTGTAACCAGTACACCGGCGCCGGCGATGCCGGTCGGGTGGAACTGCCACATTTCGATGTCCTGGACCGGTACGCCAGCACGCAGAGCCATACCAACGCCGTCACCGGTGTTGATCAGGGCGTTAGTGGTGGAAGCGTAGATACGACCTGCACCGCCGGTAGCCAATACGGTGGCTTTAGCGCGGATGTAGGAGGTTTCGCCGGTTTCAATGCAGATCGCGATCACACCGACAAAGTCGCCTTCCTGGTTTTTCACCAGATCGACAGCGTAGTACTCGTTCAGGAACGTGGTACCGGCTTTCAGGTTGCCCTGATAAAGGGTGTGCAGCAGTGCGTGACCGGTACGGTCGGAAGCCGCGCAAGTACGGGCAGCCTGGCCACCTTTACCGTAGTCCTTGGACTGACCACCGAACGGACGCTGGTAGATACGGCCTTGCTCGGTACGCGAGAACGGCAGACCCATGTGGTCCAGCTCGAACACGGCAGCCGGGCCTTCCTGACACATGTATTCGATAGCGTCCTGGTCACCGATGTAGTCGGAACCCTTGACGGTATCGTACATGTGCCAGCGCCAGTCATCGTTCGGGTCAGCGGACGCGATTGCGCACGTGATGCCGCCCTGAGCGGATACAGTGTGCGAACGGGTCGGGAAAACCTTGGTGATCACAGCAGTTTTGTGACCGCCCTGCGCCAGTTGCAGCGCAGCGCGCATGCCGGCACCGCCACCACCAATAATGATGGCGTCGAAAGAAATCGTTGGAATGTTAGCCATGACTCAGATACCCCAGAGAATCTGCACACCCCAGACGAAGTAAGCGAACATCGCAACGCCGCATACTGCCTGGAAAAGGAAACGTATCGCCGTTGCGGACTTGCCGAACGCCATGGGCGTCAGGTAGTCAGTCGCGATGGTCCACATGCCGACCCAAGCGTGAGCGCCGAGAGCAACAAGGGCCAAGAGGCTGAAAATACGCATTCCGTTGTGGGCGAACAGTTCATGCCACTGGGCATACTCGAGGCCGGGGTGGGCCACGACGTATCCGATCAGAAAGATGAAGTAAGCCGCGAGAACGACCGCAGACACACGTTGCGCCATCCAGTCATAGAGGCCCGAACGCGACAGGTTCGTGACGTTAGTTACCATATCCAAACTCCTGCCAGAACGATTACCACCACGGAAACGGCGATAACGATTTTCGAGCCCAGCTTGCCGCCTTCCAGCGTCTCACCGATGCCCATGTCCATGATCAAATGGCGCACACCGGCTACCAGGTGATACAGCAGAGCGGACAGGATGCCCCAAATCACTAGCTTGGCTAGCGGACTGGTCAGACACGCTTTCACCTGACCGAAGCCTTCCTCGGAGCTGAGCGACTTGTCCAATGCATAAAGCATGATGGCAAGGCACACGAAGAGGATGACACCGGAGATACGGTGAAGAATGGACGTGTAAGCAGTGACTGGGAGTTTGATGGTCCTTAGGTCTAGGTTTACAGGTCGTTGGCTTTTCACGGCTTTTTTTTCACACTGAAGAGCCCCTAACAATCAGGGCAAAGTTGTTGGGGAGTGCACTGGTCAGGTAACCACCACCCAGGGATGCGACCCCCAATGAAAGCAAGCCCAAAAGCCCTTGGCGGTCGGTGGCCGAGTATAGACAGTTAGGCTACTAATGACAACGCAATCACCTACCCCAAATAGCTGATTGCACAAGTCGTATAAAAGGCGTAAATGGCAGTCAATTTCGAGGAAAAAGTACGCTTAAAGCCTTCTGGAGCAAGACTTTAGGCAAATTGACATTCGAATTTATCTCACTATAGTGGTGCGGGCCCTGCGTGGGGGGTCTGTCTGATGGTTCAAGCATAAATAGGAGGCCACATGGCTGACAAAAAAGCGCAGTTGATCATCGAGGGCGCAGCCCCCGTCGAGCTGCCCATTTTAACCGGCACCGTTGGTCCCGATGTAATCGATGTTCGGGGCCTGACGGCCACGGGCCGCTTCACTTTCGACCCAGGCTTCATGTCGACCGCCTCGTGCGAGTCGAAGATCACCTATATCGACGGCGACAACGGCATTCTGTTGCACCGCGGCTACCCGATCGAACAACTGGCTGAAAAGTCGGACTACCTGGAAACCTGCTACCTGCTGCTCAACGGCGAATTGCCGACCGCAGAACAGAAGGCCCAGTTCGTCAGCACCGTGAAAAACCACACGATGGTTCACGAGCAGTTGAAAACCTTCTTCAACGGTTTCCGTCGCGACGCCCACCCGATGGCCGTCATGTGCGGTGTAGTCGGCGCCCTCTCGGCCTTCTACCACGACTCCCTGGACATCAATAACCCGCAGCATCGCGAAATTTCCGCGATCCGCCTGGTTGCCAAGATGCCGACCCTGGCAGCGATGGTTTACAAGTACTCCATGGGCCAGCCCATGATGTACCCGCGCAACGACCTGACGTACGCGGAAAACTTCCTGCACATGATGTTCAACACCCCGTGCGAGATCAAACCGATCAGCCCGGTGCTCGCCAAGGCCATGGACCGGATCTTCATCCTCCACGCCGACCACGAGCAGAACGCCTCGACTTCCACCGTGCGTCTGGCCGGCTCTTCGGGTGCCAACCCGTTCGCCTGTATCGCCGCCGGTATCGCCGCACTGTGGGGCCCTGCCCACGGCGGTGCGAACGAAGCCGTATTGACCATGCTTGACGAGATTGGTGATGTTTCGAACATCGACAAGTTCATCGCCAAGGCCAAGGACAAGAACGATCCGTTCAAACTGATGGGCTTCGGTCACCGCGTTTACAAGAACCGCGACCCTCGTGCGACTGTAATGAAGCAGACCTGCGACGAAGTGCTGAAGGAACTGGGCATCAACAACGATCCGCAACTCGAACTGGCCATGCGCCTGGAAGAGATCGCGCTGACCGACCCGTACTTCATCGAGCGCTCGCTGTACCCGAACGTCGACTTCTACTCGGGGATCATCCTCAAGGCGATCGGCATTCCGACCAGCATGTTCACCGTGATTTTCGCGCTGGCACGTACTGTTGGCTGGATCTCCCACTGGAAAGAGATGCTCTCCAGCCCGTACAAGATTGGCCGTCCGCGCCAGTTGTACACCGGCTACGAGTCGCGTGACATTACCAAGCTGGAAGACCGCAAATAAGACTTGTCTTGCGATAATGTCTTGAAGTTGTACCGGGAACGGCCTCTATTTATATAGGGGCCGTTTTTGTTTGTGTGGCCTCAGCGGCCTGAGGGCCGACTGGTTTTTTGGGGCTTGGGGGCATATCCATTGCTGCGGGTGACGCCGCTGGCGGTTTCGCTCTTACAGC